>JAKAMM010000040.1 GCA_021812905.1 Chloroflexota bacterium
GTGGCGAATACAAACGTGACACCGGTTTCTTTGTTAAGTTTTTGCATGATCTCCATGACCTGCTTGCCATTATCAGTGTCGAGGTTGGCGGTTGGTTCATCAGCGAGGATCATGCTGGGTTTGATGGAAAGCGCGCGCGCCACAGCGACGCGTTGCTGTTGTCCGCCGCTGAGTTGATCGGGGCGGTGATGGGCGCGGTCACTTAGACCGACTGCTTCGAGCATTTCGTTGACGCGGGCTTTGCGCTCGGCGGCTTTCATGCCGTTGAGCAAAAGCGGCATTTCGATGTTCTCGTACGCCGTCAGCGTGGGGATGAGGGCGAAAAACTGGAAGATGAATCCAATCGTCCCTTTGCGCAGGTCCGCCCGCTGGTCCCGATTGAGGCGGGTAGCATCTTTGCCATTGATGAAAACGTTTCCAGTTGTCGGCTGGTCGAGCAGGCCGATCAATTGCAGGAGGGTCGTCTTGCCGGAGCCTGAAGGTCCGACCAGTGCGGTGAATTCACCGTTGGTGATACTCAAATCCACGCCGCGCAGGGCCTTGGTTTCGATCTCGCCGATCTTGAATGTGCGTGTTGCGTTGACAACTTTTGTGACTTCCATGTTAGTCTCCGATTCCGTGCAAGGCTTCGACGGGTTCCAGCCGCGCGGCCAGCACGGCGGGATAAAGCGAAGCGATCAGTGTGATGATGTAGGTTACGATTGTGAGTGAGATCGTATCCTGAGGTGTGAGATAGGCGTAGATCGTATCTCCAAGCAAATAGCCTGTAAGTCCAAAGTTGCCAATGTAAAAACCGAATTTTGCGAAGTAGGCAACGAGCAGTCCGCCAAAGATCATTCCGCCAATAACGCCGCCGGTCGCGATCAGAAATCCTTCAGTCAGGAATTGCGCCATAATGCGGCCGCCTTTCATTCCAATAGCCGAAAGGATGCCGATCTCGCGCGTGCGTTCGAAAACTGCCATCACTAACGTATTGGTGACAACAGTCGCAGTAATTCCCAACACGATCAGATAAAGAACAACCATGTAAGCGCCGGCAAACTGTTCCATTTGCACGATAAGATCATTCATTTTTTGCCAGGTCAGAATTTGATAACCTGAGGATTGCAACGCGTCGGCAACCGCATTCGATTGCTCACGGTCCCGTAACAAGATAAAGATCGTACTGGCATGATTTGTAGTGTTGGTGATGGTCTGCGCTTTGGCAAGAGGCATAAAAACGGTGATCTCATCATAGCCTGCGTTGTTGGTTGTGTAAATACCACGCACTGTGAAGGTCTGCTCGGCCACGCTTCCATCAGATGTGTTGACCAGGAGGCTAACCGGATCTCCGACATTGAGTTTGAATTTCTCTGCCAGCGGTTTGCCAACCAAAATTCCGCTGCGATCGTCGGCTGTGAGAAACTCTCCGCTCAACAGCCCCTGACGAAACGGCCGGTTGGCCGCAGAGGCCGGGTCAATGCCGATGACTTTCACGCCGCGCGAATTATTGCCAAGCGTTACAATGCCGCTTGCAAAAAGTCGCGGCGTGGCAACCGCCACCTGCGAAATGGATCTGACCTGTGCAACAACCTGATCGGGGTTTACGATCAAGTCGGCCCATTTCAAGCTGACTTTATTTTCATCGTAATTTACGGTGCGGATTTGCAAATGTCCGCTCTCGATGTTGATGGTGTTCTCAAGAGCGCCTCGCATTTCACCGGCGATAACGGCCGCCATTAAAAGAAGCAAGCCCATGCCCACTGAAACTGCCAGCGCGGAAAGAATCGAGCGGCGTTTGTTGCGGCCCAGGTCGCGGAAGGCCATTTTACAAAGTTGGATCATAGTAGGTCCCTCTCTTTGGAGTCTCTTTGGAGCCCGCCAGCTTGCTGGCGCCATGCGGGAGCAAGCTCCCGGACTCCAAAACTAAACAGAATGCAACGCTTCGGCAGGTTCGCGCCGGGCGGCTTCGCTGGCGGGAATCCATGCCGCGAGGGTGGCGATAATGATGACGGTCAGCGCGCGTGATGGGAGATTGTTCAACCCAAGCGTTGGATATACGCGTCCACTGATCAGCGCCATGTAATCGGCAAGGCTGGAGAATTGGCTATAGTCCATCCCAACCACGCCCAAACTTCCATTGAGTATCAAACCTAGAATAACGCCAGCCGCAACACCGACAACGCCGATCATCGTGCCTTCAAGGATGAACAACGCGGCGATCTGGCGCGGTTTGAGTCCCATTGCGCCAAGCAGACCAATTTCACGCGTCCGTTCGTAGACAGCCATTAACAATAGATTCAAGATGCCGATGCCCGCAATCATCATGATGATGACGCCGAACACATTCATCACCGCGCCTTTCGAGTTGATGGCATTCTTGAGATCCGGGTAATTCTGGTCCCATGATTCGACTTCATAGCCCAGCAGGGCGGGGGTCAAAGCCGTGACGACCGTTGCTTCCTGTCCAAGTTTTTTCAGCGTGAGATCAACTTCCGTGGATTGACCCGGCAGGCCGTAGAGACTTTGCGCTTCATTCAATGAAATGTAAGCAGTTTGTTTTTCGATGGATGTGATGCCAATATCATAAATACCGATCACGGTCATGGTACGCTGGCGGTTTTGTTTATGAATATCACTGCCAACGACCGTGATGCGGTCGCCGACTCGAATGCTCATGGCATCTGCCAATCCTTTGCCGATGAGAATTGAATCCTGGTCGCTGGCTGTCAGCCAATTTCCGGCGGTGATATGTTGCGCGATCAAACTGACGGGCGCTTCCGCTTCCGGTTCGATACCAACGATGCTGATCGGCCACGCGCCTTCGGGATTTGTGACCAATCCGCCGGTGATGATGCGACGGGTGGCCGCGATCACATTGGGCCGGGATAAAGCCGCTTTAACGACGGACGAGTCGTCGGTCAACGGCAGAAGCGGATTGCTGTCAATTTTCGCGCGGTAACCAGCGGCGTGAATCTGAATGTTACCGCCCAGCACGCGGACGGCATTGCCGTAGATGGCCTGGTTAAATCCGTCGATCATGCCATCGTAGAACATCATCAGCGCAAGGCTAAATCCCATGGCTAGCATGATGATCACGGTTCGGCGGCGGTGACGCCAGATGTTGCGCCATGCAAGACGCAGATAAAGTTGCATTTCAACTCCTTATAAATTGAGGCGCCTTAATCAGGATATCTTGCACGCCATTCGGCAATTGCTTTTTGGAAGGTGTCGACCAACACGTCAGACCATTCCATTGACCTTTGCATGCGTATGCGGGCGGAATCATTGCTGGGCAGTGAAGCCAGTCCCTGCTCGGCCAATTTCCTGAATATCATTGCGCCCTGAATTCCGGTCATCATGCGTTGTTCCATGGCCGCCTCGGAGAAAACAAAGTATGTGGTGTGGTCATGCAGGACGGATCTCTTTTCGACCATGCCGCTGCTGGTTAGCGCGCGCATATTGGTCGAGATGCTGCCGCGGCTCACTTTGAGGATCTTCCCGATATCTTCGGCGGAAAGCGGTTCATGGGCGATCATTAAAACGCCAAGAATACGCCCACCGATTCGGGGAATTCCCATATTCTCAAAGTACATGCCCATGCTTTCGATAAAGCGGGCCAAGCCGGGACTGAGTTTTGCGAATTTGCCTTGCCGGGGAGGATCGGTTCTCTTCATAGCCATCTCCGAGTAACAGTTCTACCCCGTTTCAGTCATTTCAGTCAATACTGAAATAAGCGAAATGGATGAGCTAATGACAAAGATCATGTGGATGACGAACTACGCTTCTTTTATCGCCTGAACCGGCTGAGACTTCGAGATGCCGAATCTAACCCCGATCATTTTCAGCGCCAGCCCCGTCCGCCAGAAAGCGACCGCGGCCATGCCGTGCGCCAACACTGCAAAAAGCGGCGGCGTTTGACCCGTGTAATACATCCAGCATGCGCGGGTTGTACCCCATAGTTCAAGGAAGTAACCAAGCCCTGCGCCCGCAATGAAAATGAGGAGGGCCAGACGATAATCTGTGGGTGAGAAAATGAGGATGGCGCACAGCAAAAGTGCAAGGTCCGTATAAGACTTGTCGAAAGTAGGTGCAACAAACAAAAGCATCAGTCCATAAAATAATGAAAGGGTGAGCCAGTAAAGAATTTTATAGCTGCGTTGATTTTCTTTTGGCAGAAAATAACTCAACGCACGCGTGATTCGGTCAATGGATAGAGTTGCAATCGGCCAGGCCGGGATAATCCAAAGTGGTGGGTGCTCGGCAGTGTAGTAATGCCAGAGATTGGTCTGAGTGCCCCACGATTCGATCACGAGTCCGCCAAAGGTCGCGACCAGAACGATCAGCGCGTCGGTGCGCAGGTCGGCACGCGCCACAATGGTCAAAGACATGAAAAAGAAAATGCCGAGCAATAGCCAGTCCATGTACAGCCACCATGCGCCGCGCCAATCAACGTATGCCAGATATTCTTCCGCCAGGGGCTGCCAGACATAAATGATTAGAAAGATAACCAACAGGAATCCGCTCAGCAGAATTGTGGATGACCTTGTCCAGCGGATGAGAGGTGGGAGGTCGCGCATGGACGGATTATATCAACTCGCGCCCGCATCTGGTAAATCCGACCAAGTTGGGAGGTTTTCCGGATTGACAAACAGTTGTAAACTCTTATAATATAGTTAGTATGTTGTGACAACCAACTAACTAACCCAGACATGAATTCCAAAAATACGGCAGATCATGCTTTCCTTCGGGAAGTCAATTTATCTTCAGTACTTCGGGTAATCCACACAGAAGCCCCGCTTTCCCGCGCGCAACTTGCCAATGTCACGGGGTTGAATAAATCCACCGTGTCCAGCCTCGTGGAGGAATTGCTGGCTCGCGGCTTGATCCATGAGACTGGGATGAACTCGAATGGCACAGGCCGTCCTTCTACATTATTGGAGATCAATCCACAAGCAGGGCATATCATTGGCGTGGAACTTGGCGTGGATTTTGTCTCGGTTGCGTTGACCGATTTTCTTGGAAATATCTTATGGCGGCATACAGAAGGCGCTGATCCCGCTGAAGCGCAAGATAAGACGATTTCACAAACACTGGCCCTGGTCAATGAGGCGTTGACGATTGCCCGCAAGAAGGGTGATGTTGTTCTGGGGCTTGGTCTCGCGACACCTGGAACGGTTGACTTGAAAGAAGGGGTTTTGATTTTTGCTCCAAACCTTCATTGGCATAACGTGCCCCTGCGAAAAATATTTTCAGATCCGACTGGTTTAAAAGTTTTTATTGAAAATGATGCAAATGCAGCTGCAATTGCCGAGCATTTGTTTGGCACCGCCCGCCGCAGCGATGATTTTATTTTTGTTTTTGCAGGGGTTGGGATTGGCGGAGGATTATTCTTGAATGGTCAACTTTATCGTGGAAATAATGGCTATGCAGGCGAGATCGGACATTCGCCGATCATGGCTGAACCATTTCAGAATCCATGCCATTGTGGGAATCGCGGCTGTTGGGAGACTTATGCCAATCAATATTCTATTGTTCAACGAGTACAAGCCCGTCTTGAAGTGAAGCGAAGTAGTATTGTTCCAAGTCTGATGGCGGAACAAAATACGCCTCTTACCATTTCGTTGATCAAACAAGCGGCGGATGCCGGAGATCAGGAATCCATTGATTCCATTTCCGAAGCAGGTTCTGCAATGGGACAGGGTTTTGCCAGCCTGATTAATATTTTTAACCCTGATAAAATTATTTTGGGTGGGCCGTTAAGTTCTGCTGGAAGTTATCTTCTGCCAGCTATCAAAGAAACCGTGGATAAACATTCGTTACCTGAGATCGATCAGCAAGTGGAAGTATGTCTTTCTACGTTTGGCCCGGATGCCAGCCTGATCGGCGCGATTGCTATTGTTGTAGATGACATTCTATCCAATCCAAGTCATGTTGAAAGGAGGTGATGGCAAAACGCAATGTAAATAAAATTATATGCTTATCAAAGTTTGAATCTGATCTGAACCAATATTAAAAGGAGAAGAAATATCATGTCGAAGAAATACCTCTACAGCCTGCTGGCTGTCATCCTCGTGGCCGCATTTGCGCTTTCCGCTTGTGGTCCCGCTGCGACGCCGACAGAAGTAATGACTCAAGCCCCTGCTGCCCCCGCCCCCACGACTGCTGCTCCCGCCGCCACTGCTGCCCCCGCCATGTCCAAGGTGGAAGTATTCTCCTGGTGGGTCGGCCCCGGTGAGGCTGATGGCTTGGCCGCGATGGTCAAGATCTTCCAGGCGAAATATCCAAATGACACGTTTGTGAACGCGGCCGTGGCTGGCGGCGCAGGCACGAACGCAAAGGCTGTTCTGGCAACACGCCTCTCTGCTGGAGACCCGCCTGATTCCTGGCAGGCCCATGCCGGTGAAGCAACATTCGCCTACGTAGATGCGAAACAGATTCAACCGCTGGATGATTTCTTCAAATCAAGTGGCTTTGGTGCTGCACTGCCGGCCGCACTGCTCCCCCTGATTTCCAAGGATGGCCATCCATATAGCGTACCGGTGAACATTCACCGCTCGAACGTGATGTGGTATAACCCGAAGGTGCTGCAAGCGGCTGGGGTAACAATGCCCGCTGGCGGATTCGCGAGCTATGACGACTTCTTTGCTGCTTGCGACAAGATCAAAGCCGCTGGTAAGATATGCCTAGCCCTCGGACCTGCTTGGACTGCGGAACACCTCTTTGAGAACGTCATGCTCGGCACCCTTGGCCCAGATGCATGGAGTGGCCTGTGGACCGGCCAGACCGATTGGGCCAGCGCCGATGTCACAAAGGCGTTGCACAACTATGCCAAGGCGTTGTCCTACACAAACAGTGACCACGCTTCGCTCTCCGACTGGCAGCCGGCTGCCAAGCTGATGACCGACGGAGATGCGGCCTTTAACATCATGGGCGACTGGGCGTATGGCTACTTTGCGAATCCTGCTCCGAACGGACTGGCCCTCAAGCCGCACACCGACTTCGACTGGGCTCCGCCGCCTGGAACGAATGGCGCGTTCCTGTTCCTGGCCGACAGCTTCGTTCTGCCGGTTGGTAACAAGAATCCTCAGGGCACCCTGGATTGGTTGACAGTTGCTGCTTCGAAGGCCGGCCAGGAAGCTTTCAACCCGCTCAAGGGTTCGATCTGTGCCCGCACTGACTGCGATCAGAGTCTATTCAGCGAGTATTCGCAGAACGCTGCCAAGGATTGGGCCAGCAATAAAGTCGTTGGCAGCTTAACGCACGAGGTTGTCGGTAATCCATCCTGGGACAGCAAGGTCGCCACAGCCCTGGGCTTGTTCGTGGCAGACCCGACCAAGGTAGCCGACTTCCAGGCCGCGCTGGTTGACGCCTGCAAATCCGACGGCGTCTGCAAGTAGCAAGCGGGGAAGCGATTTTTGAGAATAATGGGCGGCTCATCGAGCCGCCCATTATAAAATCTGCCGAGATTCCTCATACGATGTTTTATGGACACGATGTTTTATGGAACTTGACAGTTACCACCTCGCCCACTAAGATTGAGCCAGTTTTTTTGATGGGAGAAGTATTAAGAGAAAGAGAGATAAACTATGTCTCGAAGATTCGTGCTTCGTATGCCGGAACTCATTCTGGCAATTGCGCTTATGTTGATAGGCGCGGTCTCGATCTCTACCCTCACCAGAACAGAATTTGATATAGCCGGAAGGAATTTTACATCCATCGGTCTTCTGCTGGGCGGGCTGATCTTTTATTGTGGTGTGTTAGTGATTGTGTCAATGTTCAAGGACGAGACCTATCTTTCCATCGCATTGCTTCTTCCATCTATTGTAGCTGTCGCAATTTTTGTTTATGGTTTTATCGGCTGGTCAGTTCGAGTTTCGCTTAGCAAATGGAAAGGCTTATTACCGGATTATACGTGGGTCGGTTTACTGCAATATACTTACCTCTTCCATGATACGCGCTTCATGATTGATGTTCGTAACACCGGATTGTTCACCGTATTGTTCATTGCAGGTTGTTTGATCATTGGGCTGGGGTTGGCAATCTTATTGGATCAAAGGCTCAAGGGTGAGGCTATTTTTCGCAGTATCTTTCTATTTCCAATGTCGATTTCATTTATTGCTTCTGGTGTTGTCTGGGGCTGGTTGATGAATCCTGCTACTGGCAACCGAATTACGGGGATCAATCTCATCTTTCAGTCACTCGGCCTCAACTCTCTAATCAGCTTGTGGCATTCCACGCCAATGCCTTGGGGCATGGCCTTTACGGTAATTCCTGCCGTGTGGCAGTTATCCGGCTTTACAATGGCGCTTTACTTGGGTGGGATACGTAGCATCTCGGATGATATCCGCGAAGCGGCGCGGGTGGACGGTGCAAGTGAGTTCCAGATATATCGTTACATCATCCTGCCCATGCTACAGCCGGTGACGCTCAGTGCAGTGATCATCCTGGGACACATGTCGCTCAAGATATTTGACCTGATCGTGGCTCTTGGCAACAAGGATATTCGTTTGGATGTGCCGGGTATTTATATGTGGACCACGACCTTCGACGGGACAAATTATGCTCAAGGAGCGGCGATCGGCATTCTGATGCTGGTCAGTGTGGCGGTTCTGGTTGTGCCTTACCTGATACAGAATATGCGTACTGAGACTGAGATATGAACCGCCGATTCGCGCTTAACACCCTTTTCTATGCGATCCTGATCGCGCTTGCCATTGTATACCTGCTTCCTATTTATCTGTTGGTGTTGACAGGCTTGAAGCCCTTCAATCAGGTTGATCTAAAGACGATGTGGTCCCTGCCTACAACAGGTCTCTACATAGAGAATTTTATTGCAGGCTATAAACAACTTGCGCCGAATATCAATAATAGTCTGATGATGGTTATACCCGAAGCGCTGCTTTCTGCGCTTCTGGGATCGTTTAACGGTTACCTTCTATCCAAATGGAAATTTCGCGGCTCGAACCTAATATTCTCATTGATTTTGTTTGGGATGTTCATTCCGTATCAAAGTATCTTGATTCCGCTAGTGAAGTTCATGCAGTACATCAAGCTGTATGGAGATCTTCCTGGGCTGATCCTGGTGCATATCATTTATGGCATCCCAATTACAACGCTCATATTTCGTAACTACTACGCGGGTATCGGGACGGAAATCCTTGAAGCGGGCCGGATCGATGGCGCAAGCCTGATGGGAATATATCGCTATATAATGTTCCCCCTTTCGGCTCCGAGTTTTGCTGTCGTGATCATCTGGCAATTCACTCAAGCATGGAACGAATTTTTGTTCGCGGTGATATTGACCAATCAAACACATTGGCCCGTGACAGTGGCGCTTAACAATCTGGCAGGAAGCCAGCTCGTGCAATGGAACGTACTTATGGCTGCGACTCTGCTGGCCGCATTGCCAACGCTACTCGTTTATCTTTTCCTGGGACGTTATTTCCTGCGCGGCCTGATGGCTGGCGCACTCAAAGGTTGAATAAAAAATGGAATATCGTCCATTGGGACGAACCGGCTGGAAAGTTTCCGCCATCAGCTTTGGCGCGTGGGCAATCGGCGGAAATTGGGGCGCGGTCAATGACAAAGATTCGCTCGACGCTCTGCATCGCGCCATCGAGCTTGGTGTCAACTTTATAGACACGGCGGACGTTTACGGCAATGGAAGAAGCGAACGCCTTGTCGCGCGCCTAAAGCGGGATCGCCGCGAAGAAATTTTTATCGCCACAAAAGCCGGTCGGCGTCTCTCTCCCCACACCGCTGACGGCTACAACCGCAGAAATCTCACTCGCTTCGTGGAACGCAGTCTGAGAAATCTGAAGACAGATGCCATTGACCTTTTACAACTGCATTGCCCGCCAACGGAAGTATATTATCGCCCGGAAGTATTCAACATCCTCGACGATTTGGTGGAGCAAGGTAAGCTGCGTCATTACGGCGTCAGCGTTGAAAAGGTGGAGGAAGCGCTCAAAGCCATCGAATACCCAAATGTTGAGACGGTTCAAATCATCTTCAACGTTTTTCGCCAGCGCCCCGCTGAATTGTTTTTCGAGCAGGCAAGGAAACGCAACATTGGAATTCTCGCGCGCGTCCCGCTGGCAAGTGGATTATTGACGGGCAGGATGAAGCCGAACACAAAATTCGAATCCGACGACCATCGCAAATTCAATCGCCACGGCCAAGCATTTGACCGCGGCGAGACTTTCTCCGGCGTCGATTACAAAACCGGTTTACAGACTGTTGAAGCAATCAAGAATCTGGTTCCAGCCGGGATGACGCTTTCACAATTTGCTCTCAAATGGATTCTAATGTTCGACGCCGTAACCTGTGCCATTCCCGGCGCGAAAAGAGCTTCTCAAGCAGAAGAAAACATCAAAGCGGCTGACATGCCCGCATTGTCTCCCAATGTCATGTCAAACATAAGGCAGATCTACGAGGCGCATATTCG
>JAKAMM010000041.1 GCA_021812905.1 Chloroflexota bacterium
AACGGACATGATCGCCGAAGAGTTTGATCTGGTCAATGGTTTGGTTTGCGCCGCTCTCGCGCAGTTCAGCGGGACGGTCGGCGGTGAGCACGATGAGCGGGACTTCGCTGTAATTGGCTTCGACGATGGCGGGGAAAAAATTCGTAGCGGCAGTGCCAGAAGTGCAAACGAGCGCGACGGGCTTGCGGCTGGCGCGTGCAAGGCCAAGCGCGAAATAGGACGCGGAACGTTCGTCGCTGTGAGTGTAGATACGGATGCCGCTTGCGGCGAACGCGGCGGCGAGCGGCGTGGAACGCGAACCGGGCGCGATGCAAACAGAATTGAGACCGAGTTTTTTTAACTCGGCGACAAAGATGCCCGACCAGATCGTGTTGCGGTTGGCCGTGTTCATGCCATCTCACATTGCATGGCGTTCAGCAAAAAGCGGATTTTCAAACCTGTCTCTTCCCACTCTTTGTCTGGATTAGAATCCGCGACGATGCCTGCGCCGCCAAAAAGGGTCGCGGTGTTATCGTGGAATAAACCTGAGCGAATCGCGACAACGAAATCGCCGTTCCCGTCTGCGTCCACCCAACCAACGGGAGCCGCATACCAACCGCGCTCGAATCCTTCCAGTTCGCGGATGACGCGCAGCGCAGTTTCACACGGTACGCCGCCGACGGCGGGAGTTGGATGCAACGCGGCAACGATGTTGAGGATGCTTTGACCTGGATGCAATCTGCCTGTGATGTCTGTGCGGAGATGCTGGATGTTGGGCAGGCGCAAAAGTTTTGGCGCGGAATCCACATTGAGCGTTTCAGCGAGCGGTAACATTTTTTCGCGAATTTGATCGAGGACGAAGGTATGTTCGCTTTGGTCTTTGGCGGAATCGATTAATTGTTGGCTGAGCATTTCATCTTCGATGGGGAAGTCGCCGCGGCGGATGGAACCTGCAATCGCGGCGGTGATGAATTTCGCGCCTGATACCGAAACCAGCCGTTCTGGGGTCGCGCCCGCGAATGCTGTTGATGGCGAAAATTCAAACAGGAAGCGGAAACAAGATGGACACGATTCGCCAAGACTCTCCAATAATGCAGGAACATCTATCGGACGGTTCCCGTTGACTTGTACGGGCCGCGCCAGGACTACTTTTTGGAGTCCGCCTTGACGGATCATTTCAACTGAACGGCGAATGGCATTTTGCCAAATCACGCAGGATGTTTCGTTTGTGGTGATTTCATCGGGAATGGACGGTGGCGGGAGAGCAGTTGATTCTAACCTCGCAAGAAAAATTTTAGATTCAGATTGAGCGCGTTGAGATGCGTTTGCGATGGTTTCGTTTTCATTCAGCGGCAGGTTTACTGAAAAACAGGTTTCGCCGTTGGCGCGGGTTAGTACATAACGCGGCAATACCAGCGCGGCTTGTGGAAAAGAATCCCATTCGCCGCGTTTCATCTCTGTAAAAAATGATCCCCCTCCGAGCAGCGCGGGACGCGGGATATGATCAGAGGCTTGAATTACACGCTGGAAAAAATCCTGAATATCGCGCGCAAGGTTTGCAAAGCGACTTTCGTCAGCCCATGAAATTTGGGCGGCGATTCCCAGTCCTGCAATTGCCAGCGGGGATTGGCTGCTCTCAAAATAAAAGCGCTCCCTGCCGGCGCCAAAGCGTAAAAATTCTGCCAGCGAATACGGTTTGTATGGAATGGTGTAATTAAGGATGCGGTTCAAAGTTGATCTCCGTTTGCGGCGGATTTTTCCTTTAGGTTGACGCCCACGCTTTGCAATAACAATCTGCGTAATTCAGGCAGTGCGCGGACAGGGTCTGGCTCTCCTGTATACACCCAGCGCAGGATGATCTCGTTGAGCGCGCCCATCCACGCGCACGCGGCAATTTCCGTGTCCAGCGCGGAGATGCTTCCGTCTGCAATGGCTTCATCTAGGTTGCTTTTAATGATTTTGATGAATCTATCGTTAACCGCCCGTCGTTTTTCTTCAAAGACGAGGCCAAGCCCTGTCGCTTGCACGAATGCGATCTTTGCCAATCCGCGATATTGACCGAATGTTTCCAGACAGACGCGCAATGCCTGGTCAACGCGCAGCATGCCTGATGTTTCAGAGTCAATGCGGTTGTGGAGCCTGCTTTCGAGCAAATCGGCGAACGTGTCCACCAGCGCCAGGAAAATATCCTGCTTGCTGGGGAAATAAAAATAGAACGAGCCTTTGGAGGTGTTCGACTCGCTGACGATATCGTCCACTTTGGTATCGTGGTAACCCTTCGTTGCGAAGATCTTAACCGCCGCTTCAAGGATGCGCGTGCGGGTTTCCTGCGTGGCGGCGGGGGAGGTGTCTTTCATATCTATAAACCGACTGGTCAGTCTAGTAGTGTGAAGAATAGCATAACCAAAATGACATGTCAAGTGAAGCTAAAAAGGATGAAGCTAAAAACCGAATAAAAAGAGGATGTCGTTGACGTTTGTGCCGGTATAGCCGGGCTTGAGCAAATCGCCAAGCGACTCGAAGAAAGAGTACGCGTCATTGCGGGACAAATAAGCGGGCGCGGCCATCCCAAACCTTTCCGCCCGCTGACGCGTTTCGCCATTAACTACTGCGCCTGCCGCATCGGTCGGACCGTCGTCGCCGTCGGTGGCGAGCGAGATCAGCAAGATATTTTCCACGCCGCTTAATTCGTCAACCGCGGCCAGCGCTAATTCCTGATTCCGTCCGCCTGTGCCGTTGCCTTTAATTATCACTGTAGTTTCTCCGCCCGCGATCAAACAAAATGGATGTTGTTTCTTTCTTCTTTCATCTTTTAACTTTTTTGCAAGTTGCAAACCCATTTCCTTGGCTTCACCATGAATGTTCAGTGAAAAAATTTTCGCATCGAATCCTTCGCGCTTTGCCTCTTCCTGCGCGGCTTGCGCCGCGGCTTGAATATCACCAACGATAAAATTTTGTACGCGCGTCTCCAGCGATGGATCAACTGTTAGGCCCGAGGCAATGGTCTCAAGCGAGTTGCCAATTACATCCGACAAAATCAAACTGATGACCTGCGCCTTTGTCCCGCGCGCCAGTCCGCCGCCTTTGATGCGGTCAAGCTGGCGGCGCAGATTGTTGATCTCGTTGATGGTCGCGCCGCTGGCCAACAGCGATGAGGTCCTGGATTGTATTTCTTCCAGCGAGACGTTTTCGCGCGGTGCCGTGACCAACGCCGAACCTCCGCCGGAAATCAGGCAGATGAGCAGATCGTCTGCATTCAATTGTGAGACGAAATCCAGCGCGGCTTGTCCCGCCGCGAGGCTGCGTTGGTCCGGGATGGGGTGTCCGGCTTCCATAACGGTGATACGATTGAAGTCCGGGCGTGAAGCGTGTTTTGTCACGATGAGCGCGTCGGTGAAATAAGGCAAAACGTCTGCGGCGGCGAGTGTCATCGGCTCAGACGCTTTGCCAATCCCCAATAAAAAAATCCGCTGGTGTGGCGGAAGTGTCGCCGTTGCCAGGAAATCGCGCACAATTTTCCCCGGCTTGACCGCATCCAGCGCGGCGGATAAGATTCGCAAAATGCGCGGGTCTTGCAAGGTGTGTGAGCGAAAAAGATTCGCGTTCATGCTTGCAGTATACTTTGACCATGACGAAACCAAAAGTATTTGTAACGCGCTTGATCCCCGAAAAAGGGCTGGACCTGGTGCGTGAATTTTGTGATGCGGATATTTGGCCTGGCGAAATGCCGCCCGCGCGCGGTGAACTTCTGTCGCGCATTCGTGATGTGGATGGCGTACTTACATTGCTGACCGAAAATGTCGACGCAGGGTTTATGGATGCCGCGCCGCATCTAAAGGTGATCAGCAACATGGCGGTCGGCGTGGATAACGTGGATGTGATCGAAGCGACGCGCCGAAAAATTCCGGTGGGCAATACGCCTGGCGTGCTAACGGATGCTACTGCCGATATGGCTTTCGCGTTGCTGTTGTCTGCGGCGCGGCGTGTGGTCGAAGGCGAAAAATATGTGCGCTCTGGAAAATGGAAAACCTGGGAGCCGAAACTCTTGCTCGGCGCGGATTTTATCGGTGCGACGCTGGGAATTATTGGCTTTGGTCGGATCGGTCAGGCGGTTGCGAAACGCGCGCAGGGATTCGATTTGCGCGTGATTTATTATGACCGGACGGCTGAACCGGCTTTCGGCGCAATGCCCGTTGATATGAATACTTTGTTGTGTGAATCAGATTTTGTTTCCGTGCATGTGCCGCTTAAGCCAGAAACGCGTCATCTTGTGAATGCTGAATTTTTGTCGAAGATGAAACCCAATGCGATTTTAGTTAATGCTGCGCGTGGTGGCGTGCTGGATCAAGCAGCCTTGTATGATGCGTTGAAAGCGCGAAAGATTTTTGCCGCGGCGTTGGACGTGACCGACCCTGAGCCTTTGCCTGCAAATCATCCATTGCTTGAGTTGGATAATTGTCTCATCGTTCCGCACTTGGGAAGCGCCAGCAAACATACGCGTGATATGATGGCATTCCTCGCCGCGCAAAATTTGATTGCGGGGTTGAAGGGTGAACATCTGCCGAATTGTGTGAATCCTGAAGTTTATTAGTCTGGTTGGTCTTACTGGTCTGAGTGGTCGGGTATTTCGATAGAGTAGTTCGCCTGGGCTTCTTTTATCGTTCTGTGGTTGTTCTTGCGAGAATTATCAAGATAACCAATCAAACTGTTAATTTGCTTGAGAATTTGTGTAGAGCGGGCGTAGACATCGTCAAACTGGGCTTTTGTAATGTACTCTTCGTCGAGGGCAATATAAAGTTGTGATTGTGTCTCAGTGGCTGAACGCCGAGCATAGCCGAGGAAGCGAATGAATTCAGAATCCGAGCCTGCGCCAAAACCTTCTGCAATGTTGTGCATGATGGAACTTGCTGCACGGCGAATTTGATCTTTTAACGCAAAATCACGAACAAATTTTTCTTGATTTGTAAAACGATACATTAATTTTACGAACTCGCGCGCTGATTGCCAGACGTGTAAGTCTTCAAACCGTTTTACAGTTGTCATCCGCTCCCTCGACTGCTTAGACCACTTAGACCACTTAAACTGCTTAGACTGCTTGGACTATTTGGACCAATTGGACTATGCTTGCGCGAACGTATCAATTAAGAGTTTGAAATTCCCGCCGACGGGATAAAGAATCGGGCAGGTGCAACCGCGCTTCTTGTACTCTTTCACTTTGTCGCGCGCTTCTGCCGGAGTGCCCGACGCAGTGATCTTGTGAACCAAATCATCCGGCACGAGATGTTTGGCTTTGTTGATCTGTTCCTTAGTGGCGGGCCATCCAAGAATGGACTGGATTTCGTTGATCACTTCTAGAGAAACGCCCGAGGCTTTTGCGATGTGCGGCTGTTGAGCGAGATACTGGCACAATAATTCTTTGGTGTATTCGATGGCTGTATCGTGGTCGTGATCCACCGAACAGACAATCAACTGCGGGCGGTCCAGATTGGCAAGTTTGCGCCCGGCTTTCTTTGCGCCTTTTTCGAGCAGTTCGAGCGCCTTGTCGTTGTATTCGGGCGGGACACAGTAATTCATCACGCAGCCGTCTGCAATCTCGCCGGTCATTTCCATCATCAAATCGCCGGTTGCGCCGATCATGATCGGGACGTTGCGCGGCTCGCGGCGGCCGTGGACTACATCCAGTTCGATACCGTCGACGTGGTGGAATTCACCGTGGAAGGTGACGCGTTCCATGTTCAGCAGGCGGCGCATCACTTCGACTGTCTCGCGCATGGCGAGCAACGGTTTCTTGCGGTCAATGCCCACATTTTTTGCGAGCGGGTCCCACCATGCGCCGATGCCGCAGATGATACGGTTCGGGGCCAGATCGTCCAATGTCAGGAAAGTGGCGGCCAGCAGACCGATGTTGCGTGTCCAGTTGTTGATTACGCCCGAGCCGACCTTGAGCCTGGTCGTCACTGCGGCATAGGCCGCCATCGGAACGATCGCGTCGCGCACCAATCGTGACTCGGCTTGCCAGACGGCTTCGAAACCTTTCTCTTCTGCGTAGCGGACATAGTCCAATCCATCGCGCAGATCGTGCGAATCTTGCAGGTAGAGAGCAACGCGTTCAGCCATGCTTCCTCCGGTTTAAAGTTTCAAGTCTAAGGTTTAATGGTCGAAGAACCTTCAACTTTTAAACCTTCCAACTTTCTAACCAAATCAAGATCTTCAGGAAAGTCAAGATCGAGCGCGAGCGACGGCAATTTCACAATTTCCAAACGCGCGCCGGCTTTCTTTGCGCGCTCACAATGTCGTCCAAAAGAGTCTTCGCCGAAATCGTACTCGATCAAATTTGCAGGTGAGAGCAGTAATGCGTTCGTCCCTTTTTCATGACGGTCGGGAGCGATGACTACCACCGGCGGGTCCGTTGCTTTTTCGATCAGGGTCAAAATATCTTCACGAGTCATCAATGGCAGATCGGCGGGAATGACGAGCACACCGCGTGAAGCATAAACCTGGGCCACCACGGTTGCGCGTTTGAGAGCGGTGTTCAAATGCGACGCGCCATCTTCCTGGACAGTGCGCGCTCCCAGGTCCCGTGCGAGCGCCAGCGCGGATGAGTCCCGGCTGACGACCAACACTTGTTCAACCTCCTTCATGTCAGTCAACGTTCTTAAAGTGCGTTCGAGCAAAAGACGGTTGAGATCTGCTCGTTCATCATCTGACAGTGTGCCTGCCAATCGCGATTTGCCGCGTCGCAGTGGTTTTACGGGAACGATTGCCCAAAGTGTCATGAGTTGCTTCCCACAAAGTTTAGCACATCTTCGGCGAGACGCTTGCGGTCGTCTGGACTTTTCATCAGAGTGTTCGTGATGAGCGCTCGCATGTTTAAACGCCGAACATCTGCTTCAAGTTGCGAATCGATATTGTCGAGAACAAAACCGCTGACTAGTCCGCGATATTGTTCGGCGACGGCCAATGCAGATGGCCGGATGCCAAGTTCGTCGAACATTTTTGCGGCGGGACCTTTGACGGCTTGTCCGCCAATGATAGGCGATACTGCCACAACTTGCTTCGCTTCAATTCTGGACCTGATGCCGGGTACCGCTAAAATGGGCGCGATGCTCACCCACGGGTTGGACGGACAAATCACGATGGCGTCGGCCTGCTCAATGGCTTCATCCACGCCAGGAGCGGACTTTGCTACCTCAACGCCGTCGAATCGAAAGCCTTTGACGCGCGGCTCGCAATGACGATGGACGAAATATTCCTGGAATGCAAGTTCACCTTGGTCAGTGCTTACAATGGTTCTAATGGGGTTGTTACTCATCGGGATTATGGTGTGATTGATTCCCCATGCTTTACAAAAATCTCGCGTGATCTGCGAAAGCGTTTCGCCCGCTTTCAATCGCCGCGTGCGCTCGATGTGTGTGGCGAAATCCTGGTCGCCGAGTCTGAACCAGTTTGGCCCGCCAAGTTTTTTGATGTTTGAAATGGTTTGCCAGGTTTCGCCGCTGCGACCCCAGCCGGTTTCAGGATTTGCGAGTCCGCCTAACGTGTAACAGACTGTATCGAGATCGGGACAAATATATAGGCCGAGATGCTCGAAATCATCGCCAGTGTTGACGATGACGGTCAGGTCTTCGGGCGGGAGAATTTGGGCGAGTCCGTGTGCGAGTTTCGCTCCACCGACTCCACCAGCCAGTGCGGTGATTTTCATAAATAAACTGAAATTTGATTCAGTGGTTTTAATTCTTTTTCTTTTGGCTGTTCATCAGCAAACCCAACGATCAGCATTGCCTGCGGTTCCCAGCTTTCAGGCAAATCCAAAGCTTTTTGTGTTTCATGGGTTGCATACAATGGCCAGCAGATCCAATTTGCGCCGAGATCTTCAGCCTGCGCAGCGAGCAAAATATTCATCCCGGCCAGCGCGGTGGATTGGATGTTCATGATCGTTTCTTCAGGCATGTCCACGCGGATTGCTGTTGTATCGCGACACAAAAGAATAATTGAAGGAGCTTCGTTGATGCGACGGATCGAACGCGTGACACGTGATTCGATTTCGGCCTGGTCAGCGCCTTCGGCTTGCATGTCGGCCCGCATTTTTGTCGTCAACGCAATGCCGAGCTTTGTTCTGGCTTCTGGATTTTTGACGATGACGAATCTCCACGGCTGAAGGTTGTGTGCCGATGGCGCAAAGGTCGCGGTGGTGAGAATGCGCTCGATAACGGAGTCTGGTATTGGGTCCGGTTTGAAGCGGCGGATCGAGCGCCGCGAGCGCAGGAAGTCGCGCGCGGAATTCATCCGTGCGCGTCTACTTTTAGAGGTTCGACTTTATAGATTACACGCGGCTGCGCCGGATTATGTGCTGGATAATTCGGGTTGCCGTGATACTTCATGTTGAGGATGTCGATGTGTTCTTCGGCGTTTTTATTCGTGAACTCAATGATCTTGCCGCGGATTTGTATATAGCGATATGGATTTTTAGGATCCGCAATGCACAAAGCCACGCTGGGACGGTTGCGCATATTTTTGTCCTTCAAGCGTCCCGTTGCCGAATTGATGAGAATATAATTGCCGTCTGTGTTGAACCAGACCGGCGTGACTTGTGGCGTCCCATCCGACATGGTGGTGGCAAGATAGACGAAAGCCTTTGTCTCGTCCTTGAGCAGGTCTTGATGTGATTCGGGAATATTTTTCATTATTTTCCTCGGGGTTGTTTATGGTGAGTGTAACAAAGCCTTGTAAGATTTTCATTAGTATTTGATGTGGATTTTATGTCAGCCAAGACGCTTGCCAAGAAATTCCATTGTTCTTTCCCATGCCAAAGCTGCGGCTCGCGGATTGAATTCGGGACGGTCGTTTTCAAAGAACCAATGATGCGTGTCAGAATATGTGAAGAAGCTTACATCTTTTCCTTCAACTTTGAGGACTTTTTCCAATTTCTTTTTGCTGGAGTCTGAGACGTATTCATCTGTCTCTGCAAAGTGGCCGAGGAATGCTGAACGCGTGGATGCATATTCTCCGCCGCGCGATCCATAAAAGAGTATGGTTGCAGCGATAGTTTTTGGTTTTTCTTCTGCCAGCCAGAGTGACCAAAACGCCCCCATCGAAAAGCCAATGGTCGCTATGGATTTTCCGTGAACTTCGGATTGGAGTTGCTTCAATGAGTCAAGTATGTGCGCTAATGCCGCGTCGCGTTTTACTGTCTTGCGAAGTTTGTCTGCTTCGGGGATTGTTCTGGCGGTTGCACCGTTATACAGGTCTGACGCAAGAGTGACATAACCTTCAGATGCCAGCTTCTCACATAAATTTTTGAAAAAATCATTTAATCCCCACCAGGCATGAAGAATTAATACACCGCCGCGCGGCGCTGATTTTGGCTTTGCCAGATAATCGCTCATGACAATCTCCTTTTATCTGAAAAGGTCCTGCTCTTTCGGACGGATCAATTCTTTTAGCGAACCTTCGCACAGTGGATAGGGAAATCCGCGCACGTGGACGGCAGGTGTGCCCTCGGCAGCTTGTCCCATGACGAGCGATGCCGCCGCGGCGAGTTCATCCGCCACGCCGACTTGTGTGACGCGCAGGGTGTAGCCGAATAGATCCTTCCAGCCGCGTTCATCAATGACGGCAGGAATTCCACTAAGCCCAATACAAACTCCTTCTGTCCCAATGCGCCAGGCGCGGCCGTGTGAGTCGATGATCATCACGCCAATTTCCTTGCCAGTAGATTTTTCTATTTCGTCTCGAATATTTTTTGCGGATCGATCAGGATTTTCAGGCAGAAGCAAAACGTATTCTTCTTTCCCGTTGCCGACTCCCGCCACATTTGAATGGTCGATGCCAGCGTTGGCGCATACAAATCCAAGTTTGTGCTCGACGATGATTGTTCCAACGCGCACGCGCAAGACTTCGTTACTTTCCTGTAACATCAATTCAACCACGCGCGAGTCTTTTTCGGTTTGGATGGCAAGTTCTTTGGCGCGTTCGCTTGGCGCGACCGTTGCAAGATTTACCATCCGTCCTTCGGCTTTGCTGACAATTTTTTGCGCGAGAACGAGAATATCA
>JAKAMM010000042.1 GCA_021812905.1 Chloroflexota bacterium
CTTGTCCGCTGGTTTTCTCGTCTGCTGGTCTGCGATCAGACGAGCAGACTAACAGACCAGTGACTAGACGACCAACATAGTATAGCGTAGGAAGTCACAACCGTCAAAGCGGGGCGTCTGTGTTTTAATGTGACGATGTTCCCGACTTTAATTCTCAATATGAACCATGTCATTGCCTGCACTGGGCCGCAGGCACACGTGCAAGACGGCGAAGTGCGCTCGCAATGACATATGGAGAATCGAACTCTTGTCAACGCAGGTATTCCATGTAAAAAAATGGTCGTTCCGTTTAGGGCGCCCCCTCGTCCTGAACGGAACATTTTGTTTGCCTAGGGCGGTAATTTTTGGAAACCGAGCATGCCAACCTAAACCGTTGGCCTATTTTTGGTCTTTGACTTTCAGCACTCCTGATTCAAAACAGATCTTTACAACCTGCGGATCGAAATGTATTCCGGCCTGCGACTTTATGTAGTCGAGCGCTTTTTCGTGCGGCCAGGCTTTGCGGTAGACGCGATCAGATGTGAGCGCATCCCATACATCTGCTACGGCAAAGATGCGCGCCGCAAGCGGAATTTGTTCGCCTTTCAGCCCTTGTGGATAACCTGTGCCATCCCATTTTTCATGATGACAGTAGGGAATATCCAGTGATCCTTTTAAAAATCGGATGGGGGCGAGCATTTCATAAGCGAATGTTGGATGTTTTTTCATGGCGACCCATTCTTCATCCGTCAATTCGCCAGGCTTGAGCAGAATTCCGTCCAGAACACCCATCTTGCCGATGTCATGCAGAAGCGCGCCGCGCCGAATCTGCGCCAGGGCTTCGTTATTCATTCCGAACGCCGTCGCAAGTTTTACGGCCATGTCCGTGACTCGCAGGGTGTGTCCTTCGGTTTCTTTATCGCGCAGATCGAGCGCACGCGACCAGCCTTCGATGGTGGCATCGTAGGCCAGGATCAGTTCCATGTTGGATACCTGCAGGTTTTCGAACAGGCTGGCGCTATCAATTGCAATGGCGGCCTGACCCGCCAGCGTATTTAGGAAATTGAGCCAGTCAAAATCGGGGTCAAGTGGACTGCGATGGAAGACCTCCAGTACGCCTTTCACTTTACCTTTTGCGATCAAGGGCACGGCGTAGTAGCTGACAAAGTTATCACCCGCCATTGCTTTTTGGAGAACTGGGTTGTCAACTTGCGTTCTTAGATCGGAGATATGGATTGTTTGACGTTCCAAAGCGGCGCGCCCGGCATAGCCCTGGCCCAGCGAAATACTGCTTTTTTCAATACCCGAAATACGGAAGCCCTGCCCCGCGCCGAACTCCAGGATATTCATGTCTGGATTCATAAGCAAAATATCTGCAGCATCCACTTTTTGCTGCGAGATGACGCGATCAACGATGGAAGCCAGGCTCAGGTGCAGGTCAAAGCCGGATGCGATCATTCGGTCTATTTCATTCAGGGCGGTGAGCTGCTCGAGCTGGCGCTTGATCCGTTCTTCTGCATTCTTGCGCCCGGTGATGTCAATGCTGGTTCCGAGCAGGGTTTCCGGGTTGCCGCTGGCATCTCGAACCAATTCTGCCTGCGAATGAACCCAAATGACTTTGCGGTCTGGCCGCACGATGCGATGATCAATATCGTACTTTTTCACGCCTTGGATTGCCATCTCAAGATTCTTTTGCACATATTCCACGTCCTCTGGGTGCACCACTTTGGCAACCAGTTCTGGCGTGATAAAGGTTTGTTCTGGATCAAGCCCATAGAGAGAATGAATCTCATCAGACAGGAAAATGATGTTGGTTTTCAGATGCCAATCCAGAAAGCCCATGTGGGTGATATGCTGCGCTTTCAACAATCGTCCTTCGCTTTCGCGCAGCTTATCTTCCGCTTGTTTGCGCTCCACTTCAGCATCCATCGAATCAAGCGCGTAGGAAATATCCTGGCCGATTTCATCCAGCAGTTTCTGATCGTCATCATCAAAGCCTTGTGGATCGGCCGCGTAAACTGTCAATACGCCAACGAGTTGGTTTTTTCTTCGAATTGGTACTGCCGCCGATGAGCGATAACCGCGCTGCATGGCCTGTTCGCGCCAGGGAGCCATACGGGGATCGGTGGCAATATCCTGGCAGATGATGCAGCGGCCTTCACGGATCGCTATACCGGTTGGGCCGCCGCCCAGTTTCCGGTCGCGAACTGCGATGCTTATATTCGTCAAATAGCCCTGTTCTTCACCTGCGAAAGCGATCGGCCTTACATATCCATCGGCATCATCGATCAGGCCGATCCAGGCCATGCGGAACTTGCCGTGCTCAGTTGCTACGCGGCAGATCTCTGAGAACAAAGTGTCCTGGTCTTGCGCACGCACAATCGTTTGATTGATCTGACTGATGGTGGCGTATAAGCGGTTGATATGTAAAATTTTGGCTTCCGCCCGCTTGCGCTCGGTGATATCGAGAGCCGTGCCTCGGAGTCCTGTAATATGCCCGTTCTTATCGAACCTGGGTTCGCCGCGCGCCAGCAGCCACTTACGCGTGCCGTCTTCCCGAACCCGTTCCAATTCGATTTCATACGGTATGCCTGCCGTGGCCTGCTCAATCCCTAAGCGCATTCTTTTCATGCTCTCAGGCGTATAGAGCTTGTCCTGTTCTGCAACCGAGGGAACAGGTTTAGTTGGATCGACTTCCAGGATGGCGCAAAGCTCTTTGGACCAGGTCGGTGTATCGGTCTCCGCAATCCATTCCCAACTGCCGACATGGGCGATCCGTTGTGCTTCTTCCAGTCTGGCCTCGCTCTCGTGCAGTGCCTCCGTTCGTTTGGACACGGTGGCCCGCAGCCATTCGGTTTGGGTCCAGGTGCGGTTGACGATGAAGAGCAGGCTGAGCAACAGTGCGCCGCCCACGCCCCAGATCAGCCCCAGGGTAAGGGGCGCGGGTCCTGGCGGCAGCGATTTCCAGCCAATGGTCAGCGTCCAGGCATTGTCTCCGACCTGAACAGGCAGGGTTTGCATCTCGCTGCTGAAAGTTTCGACTCCCCAAAAACGATTTCCGTTGGCATCCCGCAGTTGCACCACAAAGCGGGGATCTGTGCCGGTCATGGCATCTTCCAGAATCGCCGATACATCGAAGACGCCCTCCACCAGTCCAAGCAACTGGTCTCCTCGATAGAGAGGGGTGCGCGGAATCACCGAAAGCGAACCCATTACGTTGACCGTCGGGTCGTTGACCGTGGTGCGCCGTTCCTGGATGGCTTCCTCCACGAAAGGAGCCGCTGGCCGGGTCATCAAATCCAGACCGATTGCTGACTCGTTGCCCTCCAGCGGGTAAAAGTAGCGGACAATGCGATTTGAGTCTATGTAAGCCAAACCACGGATATCCGGGTAATGGTCGAGGACACCAGCGGCGAAATGGTCAAAGGTTTCATTATCCGGCAGGGCTGCGGAGGCCAGCATGAATGCTTGCAGATTTTCAACTGCTTGCAGGCGCATGGTGAATGCCTCTTGCAGGCGACTTTGAGTATCCGTGCTGGCTTGTGCCAGTGCCCGGCCATTTTCCTGATGGATTTGCGCCCGGTATTCGTGGTCGGCGAGCCACAGCGCGCTCAGACCGGTTACAACCAGGATAGTTAGAGTTATCCAGCGCTTCATAATCGCCTCTTTGTTAGAAAGTGTGAGCAAGAGCAACCGGACACGGACGCTGAAAAAATAGGATGTGTCATTGTTTCACACGTGCTTTTCAAATCACGTCGTAGTGCGCAGTGATCTTTCTTATCAGCGGTTGGCTGACCGCTAATCACTTGCGCTTTCTGTGTTTTTGATTTTCCCCGAGAGTTTTGTTTCGTTGTTTTCCGATCTGCTTTCATTTTCTTGCTCCTTAACTTATCGAAAAGAAGCGGTAATAGCTCTAGAAACAGTATAGCACAAGCGCCTTTCCAAACCGAAAATTTTTAGACATCAGGACTTACGCAGAAATCCGCCAAGACACGGAGAACGCCAAGATTTATCAAAGGACGCCAAGAGAACCTGGCGAACTCTCAAAATACTTGACGCTTTGGCGACTTGGCGGTGAATGTACACGATTTTGCGTAAGTATTAATATGTCATTTCGAGGGCGTTCTTCCCGAAACAATTTCCCCGTTTAGCCACTTCTGCAAAGCGCTCTGGAGCAAAGTGGAATGGGTACAGTGGCCGTCACCCTACTGTCGCCTTTTCTTGCAGGATTTGAGGTTTTCTTGTATGCTGGTCAACCTCCTACTGTCAATCTCCTACTTGACATTCCCTTTTATTGTCTTGATAATAAGAGCATCCCACACACCGCTTTATTGAAAAGTTACACCGAGAAATTATCTTGAGATCAAGAACATGGCCGACTCGCCCATCATCGTAGAAAATCTTTCCTTTCGCTATCGTGATCGCGAAGAATTCGCCATTCGAGATATTTCATTCGAAGCCGACCCCGGAGAAATCCTGCTCATCGCCGGTGCGAGCGGATGCGGCAAGACGACACTGATCCGTACCATCAACGGCTTGATCCCGCGTTCGTATAAAGGCGTGCTTACCGGCAGGATTTTGGTCTTTGGCGAAGAGACTCTAAGATGGAAACTCTCTCAGATCTCGCAAAAGATCGGGACGGTTTTGCAGGATCCTGAGCGACAAATTCTCGGCACGAAAGTCTTGAATGAAGTAGCATTCGGCCTGGAAAATCTCGGCATGTCGCGCGAAGAAATTTTTCAACGTGTGGATGAGGCGCTGGCTTTCCTAAAAATTTCCCATTTGCGCGAACGCGAAACATTTTTGCTTTCGGGTGGCGAAAAACAAAAAGTTGCGCTGGCGGGTGTGCTTGCCATGCGTCCCAGCATATTGCTTCTAGATGAGCCGCTTGCCAGTCTTGACCCGGCCAGCGCGCAAGATACGCTGGATGCCGTCCGCAGGTTGGCAGATGAAGGCATGAGCGTGTTGATGGTCGAACATCGCGTCGAAGATGTTTTACGCATCAGACCCGAACGTGTGATGTTCATGTCGGAGGGGCAGGTGCGTTACTTAGGCACGCTGGACGGGTTATCTAAAGTAGTGAATTACCGCGAAGTTAAATTGCCCGCCGAACAAACCGTCGAACGCGCGAAGGCGGATCCGGCTCCAGCCGAGATAAAAATTCTTCCGGGTGTAGCTCCCTCATCTTCGCTCGGGACAGGCGCTTCAACGTCTGGACAAGAAGCGCTCGTCCGTTTCGAAGACGTTGGCTTTGGCTACGATGTCGGCACCGACATCCTGCACAACATCAATCTTGAAATCAGGCGCGGTGATGTGATCGCCGTACTGGGTCCGAATGGCGCAGGCAAGACCACGTTTGTCAAACACGCGATCGGGCTGTTGAAGCCGAAATCGGGTCGTGTGCTTGTTAATGGACAGGATACGCGTGAAGCGAGCGTTGCGCAAATTGCGGGTACGCTGGGTTATGTTTTTCAAAGTCCCAGCCACATGCTTTTTGCTCCGACGGTGCACGATGAGTTGGCGTTCGGTCCGACCAATTTAAAACACCCGAAGGAGCAGATTGAACAGGAGGTGAAAGAGGCGCTTAAGATCGTAAACCTTTCTGAGATGGAGCAAGACCCGCCGCTGGCTTTATCTTTCGGCCAGCAGAAGCGCGTCAGCATCGCGGCCATCCTTGCCATGCGTTCGCGCATTTTGGTGATGGATGAGCCGACCGCCGGGCAGGATTATCAGAATTACATGAACTTCATGGATTCGATTGTGCAGATGCCTGCCTTCGAGGCAATCCTGTTTATCACACATGATGTGGATTTGGCGGTCATTTACGCCAACCGCATCCTGATGATCGCGGATGGACGTCTCGTTGCTGACGGCAAGCCGCAGGATGTCCTGCGCGACTTCGACCGACTCAATGCCTGCCGCCTTGTGCCCACGTCGCTTCTTGCCTTGAACTTGAAGCGGCTCCCGCAAACTGGACGATTCATGCGGGCCGAGGCGCTGGCGCATATTTGATAATGTCACTGCGAGCGCAATTTGCGAAGCAGTCTCAAGTAATAGGAGATTGCGTCGTCGCAAAAAGCGCTCCTCGCAACGACATAAGAGAGGAGAGTAGAAAATGGATAAGAAGCTTACGAATGTATTGATCTCACTGGCGGTTATTCTGGCCATCTTTGGGATCATCATGTTTGCATTGGGCACACAGACCATTGGTCCACTTAATTTCCAAGTGGATCAAGCCACCCTGGTGCTTCGTTTTGTATTTGTTGTACTTGGCCTTTTGATTGCCTTTGCTGTGTACTGGTTCACTCGCGAGAACGCAGCCTGGGAAGTCGGTACGCGCGAAGTAGTTTGGATGGCAATTGGCGCCGCGTTGTATGCTGTATTTTCCTGGTTGTTCAACGGCACGGTCTTCGTGGTGCCATCGTTGAGTCAGGTTTCACTGCGACCGGCCATCGCCATTCCGATGTTCTTCGGCTACGCCTTCGGCCCGGTGGTTGGATTTTTCAGCGGCGCGGTTGGCAACATCTTCGGCGACGCGCTGACCGGCTTCGGCCTTTCCCCGCAGTGGAGCATCGGAAACGGCCTGGTCGGTTTCGTGGCTGGCATGGCAATGCTGTTCAAGGATAAGAAGAAGAGCATGGACACCGTATTGTGGATCAGCGGTGTGCTGGCTCTACTGACCGTCGTGCTTTTCTTCCTCAATCGCGGCCAGAAGAATGCATTATTCTTCGACCCGGCCAACAACATTTTCGGCGATGCGACCATTTCCATCTTCGCGGGTGTTGCGATCATCGTCGGTTTTGTGTTGGTGCTGGCTGTCCGCTTTGGGTTTGCGTCGAATGAAGATATCGCCGCGGCGGTGACGTGGGGTATGCTCGGCAACATCGTCGGAATTCTGTTCGCGTCGTTGTCCGATATCTTCATCAACGGCTTCAGCCTGCCCGCCGCGATCGTGGGCGAGTTCTTGCCGGCCGCCGGCCCGAACCTGATCTTCGCCGCCATTCTCGTGCCGCTGTTTGTCGGCGCGTATGCGGCTGTCCGCAAGCAATCTGGTCGCTAGAATCATGTCATTGCGAGCCAACTGCCTGCACTTATGCCGCAGGTACAAGTGAGCGCAGCGAAGGAGGCGAAGCAATCTCGTCTTTGGATACAGGAGATTGCTTCGTCGCTTCGCTCCTCGCAATGACACTTAGGAAATAATGTTAGTCGCCTGGCGTTATCGTAAACGTCAAAATTCATTCATCCAGTGGTTCGACCCGCGAGCCTGGATCATGTTCTATTTGTGCTTTCTTGTTTCCACTCTCGCATTCTGGGACGTGCGATTCCTTTTGCCCTTTTTTGTCATTTCGATTTTTATCCTGGTCACATCCGGCGTCAAATGGTACGAGATGAAGCGCGCCTTTCTGTTCATTATTGGGTTCGTCTTTTTCTTCGCCGTCCTGACTTTTCTCACGGGTCGCGGCGGCACGGAAGTATATAAAACGGAGCATCTTATTCGGCAGCTCAAAGCGCCGTTCGCGATATTGGGTTGGACGCCGACTCTCGATATCACGGTTGAACGCGCATTCTTTGGGGTCAGCCAATTTGTGCGCGTATTCAGCATTGCAGTGATGACCATTCTGATTCCCTATTCGCTCAACCCGGCCCTATATGGGATCACATTCAAGGGGCTTGGACTCCCCGACAACATTGCCTACGCCATGGATTTGACCATGCGTTTCATTCCGACCTTTGGGCGGGATTTTCAACTGACGATGGATGCCCAGCGGGCGCGCGGCTACGAGCTCGAAAAGATCAGCGGCGGGATCATTGAACAGGTTCGCAAGTTGGGACCGTTGATGGTGCCGGTGACCATTCATGCAATTATCGGCAGTGAAGATATTATCGACGCGATGGATCTGCGCGCCTTTGGCGTGGGTGCGCGCACATGGCTCGATCAACTGACATATCATCGCCGCGACCGAATTCTGGTGGCGGTCGGCGTTTTGATCTTATTGGTTTCTTTGGTTGCTGGGTTTTGGGGACTTGGCGGTTTCTGGGTGCCGCCTGCACTCTTGAAACTGGCTGGCGGGTAAAACAAAGCGCTAATTTTTTAAACAGCCCCATGTAAATCATGAACAGACCTCCGCGATTCTCAAAATCTCGGTGGTCTGCCGTTATAGCGCACGAAAACAATCACCGTCCCGCATACTTTCTTGAACGACATGAATGATTTGTTCAGTGCGGGGCGATTGTTTTACTTTGCCTTATAAACTTCCCTGCGATGTTTGATAAAGTGCACGAAAACGATCTGCTCTTTTTTGTCGAACGTGTAAAGCACGCGATAATCCCCTACGCGTAGTTTGTAAATTCCCTTGAGTGTGCCTGTTAATGGCTGGTGAGCGGCCTGGTCAAAATTCTCTGCTAACCAACGCAATTTCTTCAATATCTGTTGCGCGACTGTCTTATCAAGGCTGGCAATTTGGTCGAGCGCATCCTGCGTAAATTTGACTCGATGCATTACCAGTTCAACCCTAGTTTACCGGCTACCTCGTTCGCATCGTATGTTAGCGCGCCTTCCCGAACCGCTTTCATTGAATGGCGCAAGGCTTTTTCGATTCCGCTTTGCAAAGCCAAACCTTCATCGGGATCAGTCAGTATTTCCGCCAAAGTTTGACGCACCGTTTCGCGGATAATGGCGCGCAATTCATCAATTGTCAGATCTGAAACTCTATTTTCAAGCATGTTTCACCTTTGCATCAATTTTACATCACTTCAGTCAAAACAGGCCAAGGATTTCTCCGTGGCCTGTTTATGTTTTACTTCCTACTCTTCCAGCGTACTAATATCGCCTTCCGGCAATCCCTGCGCGCGCGCCTTCAACACGCGGCGCATGATCTTACCCGAGCGCGTCTTGGGAAGTTTATCGATGAACTTCACTTCCTCCGGCCTCGCAATCGGGCCCATGTGCGTGGCAACGTGCTGGCGTAATTCTTCGGCCAATTCGGGCGAGGGAGCAAAGCCCGCGCGCAGGATAACGAAGGTGAAGATGCCCTGACCTTTGACTTCGTGCGGCAGGCCGATCGCGGCGGCCTCAGCCACCGCGGGATGGCTGACCAGCGCCGATTCAACTTCAGCGGTTCCCAGACGATGGCCCGAGACTTTGATCACATCGTCCACGCGGCCGATGATCCAGAAATAGCCGTCCTTGTCGCGCTTGGCTGAGTCGCCGGTGGTGTAGCGTCCGGGAAACTTGCTCCAGTATTGAGTCGCATAGCGTTCGTTGTCGCCGTAGATGGTGCGGAGCATGGCTGGCCACGGATTTTTCAGCGTGAGATAGCCTTCCGTGTCGTCTGGGGTGGGATTCCCCTGTTCGTCCACAATCTCCGCCTCCTGTCCAAAGAAAGGACGCGTGGCCGATCCGGGTTTGAGCGCCACCGTCGGCGTGGGAGTGATCATGAACATGCCGGTCTCGGTCTGCCACCAGGTATCCATGATCGGGCATTTCTCTTTTCCGATGACGCGGTGATACCATTTCCACGCTTCGGGATTGATTGGTTCGCCAACAGTTCCCAGCAGTCGCAGCGAGGAGAGATCGTGCTTGGCAGGCCACGCTTCGCCGAAACGCATCAAGCCGCGGATGGCGGTCGGCGCGGTGTACAAGATGGTGATGCCATAACGCTCGACGCACTGCCACCAGCGATTCGGATACGGATACGACGGCCCGCCCTCGAACATGAACGATGTCGCGCCATTGAGCAGTGGGCCATAGACGATGTACGAATGTCCCGTGACCCAGCCTGGGTCGGCCGCGCACCACCAGCGGTCTTCATCCTGAATGTCGAATACATAT
>JAKAMM010000043.1 GCA_021812905.1 Chloroflexota bacterium
AATAACAATCAGACCTCCAAGATTTGAAAATCTCGGAGGTCTTTGACTCCCCTTTCCTTTAGAGAGGAGTTGGAGGAAGGTCGCTTTACTCACCCCGCGAGCGCGTGTAGAGACTTTAATATGATTCCATCAGAAGAAGTAAAAGATATAGCAATTAATCTTGGCATTCCATTGCCCAATGTTGAAAAAGACCATGTAATGGGGTGGCTTCTTTATAGCATTTATGACAATCCTGCACTAGTTGACAACCTGATACTCAAGGGCGGTAATTGCCTTCGAAAAATATATTTTCCTGATACTAGATTTTCAGATGACCTTGATTTCACTACATATCGTCTAAATTCCGAAAAAGAGTTCCACAGACATCTTAACTCAGTTTGCAAGGTTGTAGAAGAAAAAGCAGGTATTAAGTTTGATTTCGACAAGACAAGGGTGGAAGTAAAACCTACTCCCGATAAAGATTCACAAGCACTGGATGGGCGCGTATATTTCAAAGGATTTGCAGGTGACTCGAGTGTCACCATGAGAATTAAATTTGATGTGTCTGAGTATGAAAAGATTGTACTCCCGCTACAACGTCACCCAATAATTCACGTTTACTCTGATGCCGATATGCTTCAATCAAAAATCCTTTGCTATTCCCTTGAGGAAATTTTAGCTGAAAAACTACGCAGTTGGATCCAGCGTACACGCTCTCGTGATTTATTTGACATCGTAAAAATAATAGACAGTAATGCAATACCTGTTAGCAAAACCAATATTCTTTCCACCTTTTTCAAGAAGACGATTTTCAAAAATGTTCCAATTGCAGGACGGGATGAAATGCTATATGAATCAAAGTTTGCTGAAATTGAACAAAGTTGGCAGCAGACCATTATTTGCCCATCCACTGCTATTATTATCGCGTCGAACGCTATTGCATTATTTAGAAACTTTGTAACAGCTCTCTTTGAGCCTGATATTCTTAAAGCTATTGGTGTAGCAGCAAGTCCTTCTAAAGCTTATCTATATAATATCAGATCAGGTATTCGTGAAACTATCATTCACGCTGGCAGGGCACGTCAACTTATAAGAATGAGATATGACAATAAGGATAGAGATATCGAGCCATATTCTTTTCGATTCAAAATTACCCAAAAAGGTTATGGTGCCGAATATTTTTATGGGTATGATAGGACACGTGGACAAAAAATAAAAATGTTCTTCTTGCACCAAATCCAAAGCCTAAGTGTCTTGCCAGAGAAATATCTTCCGAGATGGGTTGTTGAATTCTAGTGCTCGTTCGCAAAAATGTCCGAAGGACGGGTGGAGTTCTCACCCCGCGAGCGCATGGCTTTGCCAGGATTTTGGAAATGGTTTGCCATGTAAAGATATTGCATATTTACCTCCCAATTAAACAGAAAGATATTTATTGACAAACAATCATGTGTCTCCTCTTGACTTTGAGTGCGCTCGAAGTTTTATACTTTGCCCATGAATGAAGGACACCTGACCATTGCCGAAATGGCTAACCGCACAGGGCTTAGCGCCCATACACTTCGCTATTATGAGCGAATCGGTTTGCTTGACCCGATTGAACGTGCCCCTAGCGGTCATCGCAGATACTCGGCTCGAGATGTTGCATGGGTCGAATTCCTGACACGATTACGCAAAACGGGCATGCCGATCCGCATGATGCAACACTACGCAAGGCTGCGTCGCGAAGGAGACGGCACGCTTCAAGCACGGCGGGAGCTATTGAGCGAACATCAGCGTGTAATTCAAAACCAAATCAATGATTTGCAGCAAATTCTTGACGCCATTTTGGAAAAGATTGTTGCATATCAAAACATGGAGGCAGAGTATGAACGAAAACGAAATAAAAACGCGGTTTGAGCGAGGTAAGGCGAAGCTATCTGAAATTGATGGGAAGACGGGGCAGGATGTGGTAGCGCCACTCGGGGATCTCGGTCGTTATATTATCGAATTTGCTTTTGGTGACATTTACAGCCGCCCTGGATTGAGTTTGAGAGATCGCGAAATTGCGACTATTACAGCACTTACCGTGCTTGGCGCTCGTGAACCACAATTACGTGTGCATATTGGTGCTGCACTCAACGTTGGACTAAGCCAGCAGGAGATCGAAGAAGTTATTATTCAAACAGTGCCTTATGCGGGTTTTCCAACCGCGATCAATGCGATGAACCTGCTATATGCGTTCATGAAAGAACGCGGCACAAATAAAACAGAGTAATTCTTCAGTGCCCGCACTTTATTCTAAAACCAACATCCATCCCAAGCTCCTCCTGCTCACGTCTTCGGCGGGCAGGAGGGGGGCTAAATCTTTTCCCTATTGAACTGCGTCTCATACAACTGACTATATAACCCTCCCGTCGTCCTTCCCGCAAAGAACAACAGGCAAGCGAGCAACTGCTCGTGCGTGCCGCGTTCGATGATCTGTCCGCGATCCATCACCAAAATCAAATCCGCCGCGAGAAGTTATTTCCTAAATTGTTGAATCAACTTATCGTAATCCGCATGTGAGCCAACCCAATACCAGATAATGTCATCCTCTTCGCGAATACCGACAGCGCGATATTCCGACCCAATCCGCACAGAGTAAATGGGGCGGGTCGGATGAATGGACTTGAAGCGTAAACTTGGATGATGAGGGTTCTCAATAAAAAGACGATATGCCTGCCGCGCTTGTTTTTGAACGTCGGCAGGTACGAAACTTATTTGTGATGTGAGAGTTCATAAAGTTTCGGATCGAGTTTTTTTGTTTTCTTTGCCATGTTCCGCCAATGCTTCATCCGCGAGACTCGATAATACATCACTGGATTTGGCGAATAGTTTGGACCAACGTTCTTCGGAATGTAATTCTTCCAGGATCCACACCGCAAACTGATTCTGTTCAGCGGGAGGAAGTTTTTCAATTTCAGAGATGACTAACTCTAATTGAGTCATTTCTATCTCCTTGCTCGATCCAAAGTATAGCATATTTAAATTAGTCGAAATTAAACGTGTTCTCTCTTAAACTGTGTCTCATACAACTGACTGTATAACCCTCCCGTCGCGAGCAATTCATTGTGCGTTCCTCGCTCGACAATCCTGCCTCGATCCATCACCAAAATCATATCTGCCGCCAAAATCGTGGATAAACGATGAGCGATGACGATGCTCGTGCGTCCAGCCATGACGCGCTTCAACGCGTCTTGAATCAATGCCTCGGATTCACTATCGAGCGAACTTGTGGCTTCGTCCAATACCAGAATGCGTGGGTCTTTCAGGATCACACGCGCCAGCGCGATGCGTTGTTTCTCTCCGCCGCTCAGACGATAGCCGCGCTCGCCGACGATCGTGTCGTAGCGGTCGGTCAGGTCCATGATGAATTGGTGGATGTTGGCCGCCTTGGCCGCGGCTTCGATCTCGGCTTGCGTTGCGTCCACCTTGGCATACGTCAGGTTGGTGCGGATCGTGTCGTGGAACAAGTACGTCTCCTGCGTCACCATGCCGATGGCGGACGAAAGTGAGTCGAGTGTTAGATCGCGCAGGTCCAAGCCGTCAAGGCGGATCACACCGTCAGACGGATCGTAAAGGCGCGGGATGAGATAAGTGAGCGTGGTTTTGCCCGCGCCCGAAGGTCCGACCAGAGCGACGAGCTGACCCGGCTTGGCGCGGAATGCGATGTCTTCCAACGCGACTTCGCGCGCCTGGGATGCTGCGCGAGCGTCCGACTCCGCCTCGTCCGTGTCGCCGTTATCATGTCCATTCTTGCCGTTACCTTTACCTGATAAAGACAGCACCGCGCCGACATCTTCCATTCGTCCGTAGCGCTTCACATCTTTCAATAACTTGCTTTCATCCACATCGTAGTTGAACGTGACGTTTTCAAAAACCAGATCGCCTTTGACATCCTTCAATTGCTTCGCATTTGGATTCTCGACGATGTCATGCGGCAGGTCGAGCAGTTCGAAAACGCGCTCGAAGCTGACCATCGAAGTGCTGAAGTCTACCGGTGCGGAGGCCAGTCCCTGCAGCGTGCCGTAAAGCTGGCCGAGATATGCGCCGAAGGCGACGATGGTTCCGACCGTGAACGAACCTTGAATGACGAAGTAGCCGCCCAAACCGTAGACGAGAGCCGTGCCGACCGCGCTGACCAGTCCGAGGATCATGAAGAAGGTCGAGCCGATCACGGCGCGGCGCACACCGATGTCGCGCACATTTCCGGCGCGTTCGCGGAAGCGGTTGCCTTCATCGTCCGCACGGCCAAACAATTTGACGAGTAACGCGCCGCCGATGTTGAGCGTCTCGTTCATGTGCGCATTCATCTCGGCGTTCAGTTCCATGGATCGCCGGGCGGCGTCGCGCAGGACAATTCCCAGGCGTTGTGCGGCGATGATGAACAGCGGCAGGATCAACACGCTGACAATCGTCAGCCGCCATTCGAGAGTCAGCATCACGGCCAGCAGGGCAATCGCCTCGATGATGTTGGTGATGATGTTGACAATCGTGTTGCTGATGGCATTCTGCGCGCCGACCACGTCGTTGTTGAGGCGGCTCATCAGCTCGCCGACTTTGGTGTTGGTGAAGAAACGCAGGGACATGCGCTGCAGGCGTGTGAACAACGCCACGCGCAGGTCAAAGGTCACGCCTTCGCCGACGGCAGAGTTCAACCGTCTTTGGATGACGGAAATCACGCCATTGAGAATGGGCAGGACCAAAAGTGCCAGCGCCAGCAGGAGCAGTTTACGCAAGTCCTTTTGCGGCAATACCTGGTCGATCATCGTGCGGAAGATGAGCGGCGAGACCAGGCTCACGCCCGTGCTGAGCAGGATCAGCACCAGCATCCCGCTGATTCCCTTCCAGTAAGGACGCGCATACGCGAGCACGCGTCCCAGTAATTCGCGCGTCAGCTTGGGCTTCTGGTCGCCCGCACGCATTGCCATAAACCAACTACCACCGTGCATCATGTTTGAAAGTCTCCTGGTCTAAAGGGTCGAGCAAGTCTGACAGGTCGAACTCGCCAGACTTGTATGACTATAAGACTTGTTCGACTTTTCCGCAACTGGACGAGTGGGGAGGTTAATGAAAGTCAAATGGGATGGGTGAAGGGTATAATTTCAGCAATGGAAGTTTTAGATTTAGTCAACTATAGTTATGAGCAGGGTAAACATGTTCTTGAGAACAGGGATTCTGAAACTCTCAGAGAACATGGTCAGTTTTTGACTCCGCCTAATACTGCTCATTATATGGCAAAAAGGTTGGGCCAAATTCATTCTGGCGCAACTATCATTGAGCCTTCCATTGGTTCTGGCGTGCTGGCGTGTGCTGTTATTGAGAAACTTATTGCAGAGAATCAGCCCATGGAAATTTGGCTGGATGCTTATGAAACAGACAAAGAACTCTGTGATGTAGCTCGTGATGTTCTCACTCTTGCAAGTAAAAAGGCCGAACAAAGCGGAATCAAAATCCATTGGCAGGTTTTTCAGGAAGATTTTGTGCTGGCTTGCCTGCCCGAACACCAGCCATCTCTTTTTGGAATAGAGCAGTCGCGCCGAAAGACTTATGATTTTGTTATCAGCAACCCCCCCTACTTTAAACTCAACGCAGAAGATAAACGCGTAAAAGCCATTGCAGGAAAAATCAATGGGCATACCAATATCTACACCATATTTATAGCGTTGAGTACGAAACTGCTTACATCAGGAGGAAAAGCTTGTTTTATTGTGCCGCGTAGTTTTTGTTCAGGCATTTACTTCTCGGAATTTCGCCGTGATCTGCTAAGGGATGTGACCCCGTTGGCAATTCATGTTTTTCAATCACGCAATGATGTTTTCAAAGGCGACAAAGTTTTACAGGAAAATGTCATTTTCTCTTTTGAGAAATTGTCCCAGCCAAAAGAGCAAAGATATTGGGCAGGCTCGGTTAATATCTCGGTTTCCAAAGACGATTCGGAACTAAATGAAAATGTTCTTAATCGTCAAGTCTCATTCCAACATTTCCTAAACGATAGAGATGGGCAAGTGTTTTTTAGGTTACCTACAGGTATTCATGATGAACAAATTTTGGATGCGGTTGACCATTGGGATGGTTCACTTGAAAAGTATGGCTGGCAAGTTTCCACAGGGAGGATTGTGCCATTTCGAGCCAAGCATTTACTCAAGGAAAAATTAACAACAAGAAATGGAACATTCCCTTTGCTCTGGATGCAAAATGTCAAGCCTTACTATGTCGAGTATCCACTGAGCGAATTTGACAAACCGCAGGCCATTTCTACACAAGATGCCGTGTTGCTTGTTCCCAATTCAAACTATGTTTTATTGCGGCGGTTTAGCTCAAAAGAAGATCGCCGACGTTTAATTTCCGCTCCATTAATTGGCAAAGATTTTAATTTTGAACAAATTGGTTTCGAGAATCATTTAAATTTTATTTATAGTAAAAAAAGCGTTCTTTTGCCGTCTGAAGCTATCGGTTTGTCCGCACTTTTTAATAGTGCAATTGTTGATCGCTATTTCCGAATTGTTAATGGAAACACACAAGTCAATGCGGCAGAATTACGCATATTATCCCTGCCGCCTGTGGAAGTTATCAGAAGTATTGGCGAAAAGATCCAACAGATTCAAAACCCCACTGCCGAAAAGGCCGATAATATTATCTTTTCAACACTTTGGCAAATGAACTTGCTTGCTGAAGAATTTCCGATGATTCAGGAGACTAGACTAACTATGGGAAAAATAGAACAGGCTCAGGAAGTTTTGGAAGCGCTTGGTTTACCTTCTGCTCAACAAAATGAAATTTCGGCATTAACGCTATTGACGCTTGCCCAACTATCAGAAAAAACGCAATGGAAGGATGCTGCCAGTCAGAATTTACGGGTCCATGATATTCTGATTAAAATCAAACAGGATTATGGACGGGAATATGCTGAAAATAGCAGAGAAACCATTCGCCGCAAAGTTTTACATCAATTTGAACAGGCAGGCATTGTCGTTCGCAACGCGGATGATCCATCACGCCCAACTAACAGCGGTTTGAACAACTATATTTTGTCTGGTCTAGTTCTAGATGTTCTGCATTCTTATGGCACATCAAAATGGAAATCAACGGTCAACAAATTTCTTGCTCAGCAAGGATCATTATTGGTAACCTACCAAAAAGCCAGAGAGCAAAATAAAGTTCCTTTGCGGGTGGCAGATGGAAAAGTTTACAAATTATCACCAGGCAAACACAATAAACTTGAAGTCGCCATTGTTGAAGAATTTGCTCCGCGTTTTGCGCCAGGCGCAAAACTTATTTATCTTGGTGATACAGCAAAAAAGACATTGGTGTTTGATGAATCTGCTTTTGCCAAACTTAGTATTCCTGTTTCAGGACACGGTAAATTTCCTGATGCGATTCTGTATGATATAAAAAGGAAATGGCTTTTCTTGATCGAGGCTGTAACCTCACATGGGCCTGTCTCGCCGAAACGTCAATTTGAACTTGAAAAGTTATTTGAAAAGTGCAAAGTTGGAAAAGTATATGTAACTGCTTTTCTGGATTTTGCCAACTATAAGAAATATGCAAATGAAATTGCTTGGGAAACCGAAGTCTGGATTGCAGAGATGCCTTCACACATGATCCACTTTAACGGCGATAAATTTTTAGGGCCAAGATAACCCCCACACTGAAATACTCGCCATTGAGTAAAGGTAAAATATAACTATGCACCTTCTTAGCGTAAACATCGGTCAAAAGCGAACCCAGCCAAAGGGAAACGAATTGGAAACAACGGGGATTTATAAACTTCCGACTCAAGAACCGGTTGAGATCAAGTTACTTGGAATTCAAAGTGATTTCATCTGCGACCAAAAGAATCACGGGGGGTCTGCTTCGACGGGATGCGGCGGAGGAAAACGCGCGGCGTGTTGAGTCCGCACGAGGTGGAAAAAGGTAAAATAAAGGCATGAACACGAAAGTGCCAGCGCGTATCAGGAAACTGATGAAAGAATTGAAGGAAGGACTTGTCCGCATTTATGGGGACAAGTTGGAAGCCGTCTACTTGTACGGATCGTATGCGCGCGGGGATTATCGTCAGGGGTCGGATGTGGACGTAATGATTTTATTGAAAGATTACAAGAGCTACTGGGATGAACTTAATCGTATCAGTTACCTTGCCAGCGATATTTCCCTTGAACATGAAGTAACAGTAAGTTGTTTGATCATGAAAGAGATACAATGGAAACAATCGGATATGCCTGTGCTTCGCAATATCCGCAAGGAAGGGGTGCCTGCATGAATGAGTACACCCGCAAATTGCTGGACAAGGCAGTTGACACTATTGAAGGCGCTGGACTTTTACTCGACCATGGAAAAACAGACCTTGCCGCAGGCCGCGCATATTATGCCCTTTTCTATATCGCCGAAGCTTTGCTGAACGAAAAGGGACTTCAATTCAGCAAGCATGGCGACGTAATCGGCGCGTATGGAAAAGAGTTTTCCAAGACAAAATTACTCGACCAAAAATTCCATCGCTGGCTAAGAACGGGATTTGATACTCGGCTTATTAGCGATTATCATGTTGACACAAATATTGAAGCGGTTATTGTTTCGGACATGATTAATCAAGCGTGGGAATTTTTGGAAGCCGCACGAGAGTATTTGGGAAAATAGAATTGCCAGTTCGAGATAAAATGAGCCAGAGCGCGTGTGGGGCAGGAAGGAAGGGAGGCGAAGTTCTCGCTTTCTGTGGCAAAATAGGTCTCATGACCCAACAAGAGATCATCCAAAAAACAGCCGAACATATAAAACAGGAATTCTCGGACGATTCGTCCGGCCACGATTGGTGGCATATTTATCGCGTCTGGAAGAACGCTATTACGATCAGCGAACACGAAAAAGCGGATTCTTTCATCGTCCAGCTCGCGGCCCTGCTCCATGACCTGGACGATTGGAAGTTCAACGAAACCGAAGATGAAACTCCTCAGCGCGCCAGGGCATGGATGGAGTCATGCAAGGTTAATTCTCGCACTGTTGATCAGGTCTGCGAGATCATCACGCATATTTCCTACAAGGGCGCGAAGGTTGAGAACAAACTGAAAAGCATCGAGGGCTTCATTGTCCAGGATGCCGACCGTCTGGATGCCATCGGCGCGATCGGGATTGGCCGCGCCTTCGCTTACGGCGGTTACAAAAACAGGATGATGTACGATCCTGATTCCCCGCCGCAAATGCACGCGACCTTCGAACAATATAAGAACAGCAAAAGCGCGACCATCAATCACTTCTATGAAAAATTACTCCTGCTCAAGGACAGGATGAACACGCCCACTGCAAAGCGGATTGCTGCACAAAGGCATGAGACCATGGTTGAATTTCTTGACCAATTTATGAGCGAGTGGGAAGGCAGGGATGTAAGTTGAAGGCATAAGCGCGGCGTGTCGGTATGATACAAATTCGGGAAAGGCGATCCTCAAATGGAACTTGTCATTGTGAATATCGGAAGCGAATGGACCCAGCCCAAAGGGAACGAGATCGAAACGACGGGAATTTATAAACTTCCAACCCGTGCACCGGTGGAGATTACAACACTTGGCATCAGGGAAGATTTTATCTGCGATCAAAAGAATCACAGCGGACCGGATCAGGCGATCTACGTTTGTGGCGCGGCGGATTATGTTCGGTGGTCAAAAGAATGGGGACGTGAGATCGAAGCGGGCACTTTTGGCGAGAATCTAACCGTCAGCGAACTGGAAAGCGCGCATGTCAACGTTGGCGATCGGCTCACACGAAGAAACTTGGCTGGCGGCATCTTTTTTATATGACTCTCATC
>JAKAMM010000044.1 GCA_021812905.1 Chloroflexota bacterium
GGCAATATCGGTGCTCATGTTTGGTGCATGGAATGATCGTCACAAATCAAACCACAAGGAGAACTGAATTTTGACAGAGACTACCGCCACCTCATTGCCTGAATATAAAACCGCCTGCGGAGGTAAGCTCGAAGACCCGACGAAGTATCCCAGTGCCATGTATCGCAGCGAGCGAGTCTATTTTTGCACTCGTGCCTGTCTGCGCGTCTTCGAGCAGGATCCCGATCCGTTCATGGCAGGCGAGGTGGAGCATCCACTCGAAGAAGATTAAAGTCAAAATCAGCAGGGACATTTGTCATAAGCCATTTGGCGTATAGTTTCGCCCGCCATACTGCGCTAGAAGCAACTGAATTGTCAGACTACTATTGGGCTATCCGATCACGGAGGCCCAATATGTTTTCAAAAGCGCGTAAACTTTTATTTCTTTCCGTCATAGTGGTTCTTTTATCTACAGCAATATCCGCCTGTTCGACACAAAATCAATCCAGTAACCTGCGGTTGATGCCGATGAGTCAAATGCCCGCGGAAGTGCAGTCTGCGCCCGTTACGGTGCAGACTGCTTATCAGTTCGCGGCGGCCAACCCCGATATTATGAAGAATATTCCCTGCTATTGCGGTTGCGGAAATGTTGGACACACGTCAAATTATTCCTGCTATGTTTCAGGTGTGGATGCAAAAGGCGCGATCACTTTTGATCAACACGCTCTTGGCTGTTCCCTGTGCGTGGACATTACGCAAGATGTTATGCGGATGACGAGGGAAGGGAAAAGTCCGCAGGAAGCCAGGACTTATATAGACGCAAATTATTCCAAGTACGGTCCATCGAATATTCAGTAGCCCATGAACTCTCGCATCATTCTTCTTCTCCTGGCAATGGTTGGACTGGTTGTGGCGTTCGCGCCATTGCCAGTTCAACCCATTGCGCCTCAGGTGCGGACCTTTCGGATTGATGCGCGTCAATTTGCCTATTCTCCCTCCGAGCTTAACGTCAACCCTGGTGACACGGTGATCATCCAACTTGTCAGCACAGACGTGGTTCATGGACTTTACGTGGATGGTTACGATATTTCAGTCCAAGCCGACCCGGGTCAGACCACGACATTAACCTTTGTCGCCAATAAGCCAGGTTCATTCCGCTTTCGATGTAACATTACCTGCGGTGCGATGCACCCGTTCATGATCGGCAAATTGGCAGTGGGAACGAACAGTTGGCTTTATCGTTCGATTGGATTATCAGTGCTTGCTTTGGTTGGTGTTGTTCTTTCAATAAAACAAAAAGCATAATTTCATCATGGCAAAGATTGAACTTACTCGTAGTCTCTTCATCAAGAATGTGCTAAAAAGCCGTTATCCACAACTGGCGGTATTTATCGTTATGTTGATGGGGTATGTCTTCGCCATCCTAGTTGGACTCATCGGCACACCCGTTGGAAGTCACAACTTCAGCATTGTCTTCGTGTGGATTGCGTGGTGGGCGATTCTGATTCTTGTGGCCGTCCCTTTCTTCGGACGTGGATGGTGTGCAGTCTGCCCAATCCCACTTCCCGGTGAATGGCTGCGGCGCGGCGCTGTGTTGGCTCCGCCCGATAAAAAACCAAAATGGCTCAACCTGCGTTGGCCGAAATTCCTGCGAAATATTTGGATACAAAATATTTCTTTTCTTCTACTTGCATTATTCAGCAGTGTTCTTCTGACAACTCCAAATATTACAGGTATTGTGCTTGCCGCCATGCTATTCGCTGCAATCGGACTCAGCATGGTTTTTGAACGCCGCGCCTTCTGTCGGTATCTTTGTCCCGTCGGTGGATTTATTGGACTGTATTCGCAAACTGCGCCCATCGAATTGCGAGTCAAAGACAGACAGGTTTGTATAACTTGTGCTGGCAAGCCTTGCTACAACGGCTCGCAAGAAGGCTATGGTTGTCCGTGGGATATCTTTCCTGGCGGGTTGACGAAGAATACTTATTGCGGCTTGTGCATGGAATGTATTCGCACCTGCCCGCATGATAACGTTGCCATTAATCTTCGCCCCTTCTCTGCTGATCTTGCCAAACCGTCCACAAGAATGGATGAAGCCTTCAAAGCCTTTATCATGCTCGGTTCGGCAATGATCTATGCAGGTGTGTTGCTTGGTCCGTGGGGAATTTTCAAAGACGCAGCTTACCACGTCGGTACAAGTGCATGGTTTATCTATGCCGTTATTTTTCTCGCAATTATCTTTGTAATTCTTCCTGGCTTCTTTACACTCGGCATCCTAAAAACGAAAAGCCCTTTCCCGCTGAAACAACGTTTTGCTTCCCTCGCAACCGTCCTCATCCCTCTTGGCCTGATGTTCTGGGTTGCGTTCAGTTTATCTTTCGTACTGACCAATGCAAGCTACATTTTTGCATCGCTCTCCGACCCGCTCGGTCTCGGTTGGAATTTATTTGGCACAGCAAATATCGCGTGGCGTCCCATGCTCACATCTATTCTCGCACCCGCGCAAACGCTGGGTTTGGTCGGCGGGTTGATCTGGTCTGCTCGCACGGCGCAGAAAGCTGCGAGCGAACTAAAAACATCTTCAATACCTGTCATCACATTTTGTTTCATCGCCACACTGATTATGCTCTGGTTGCTCTTATGAAACGCTCGGAACTTATCTCACGTATTTTGATAACGGTAGTAGTTTTGGCGGCGGTCGGAACGCCGCTTTATATCTGGATGCACACACCGCTGATCCATGCCAAAGTCGCGGAAAGCGGCGGATGGAGTCCCGATGTCATTCATGCGAATGCAGGCGAGCCATTAACTTTGCATCTTACATCTGACGATGTGGTGCATGGTTTTGCTGTCGGTCAAATGGAAATGCAAGGCGTGGATGTTATGCCCGGCAAAGTGACCGATCTCACTTTGACCTTTGACAAGCCTGGGATTTATACATTTTTCTGCACACGTTGGTGCGGACTCAATCACTGGCGGATGCGCGGCACGATTGAAGTCAGCGGCTCATCTTCGGACCCTAAGCCTGCTCCCGCGCCACTCTATGTTTCTCTCGGTCTCGACATTGACGCGCCGCATGACTCTCCCCTTGTTCCCGCTCAAAAACCCTCAGCATTCAAGGGCCAACAATTTTCAGCTAATGTCCCAACTTCCCAACCCCCTGATTACTATCAGACGCATTCACCCTATCAAGCATTTGCTCAACTGAACAATACGTCGCTTTCAGAATCACAGCGTTGGGATGTAGTTGCATATATCTGGAAATCAAATACTTCTCCCGATGCGCTTGCGAATGGACAAAAACTTTTCGCTCAAAATTGCGCAGCCTGTCACGGCGAAAGCGGCGCGGGCAATGGAGTCTTTTCAGAAAAACTTGCCGCGGCAGGAGAAACATCAAAGCAAAACATGGCCGGTGACGCCAACATGGTCAGGCAAACTCCTGCAAACTTTACCGACCCGACACGAATGCTCGGCGCTAGCCCCGCACTACTACAGGGAAAAATCCTGCGCGGCGGTATGGGAACCGGAATGCCATCCTGGGGATCCATTTTTACACAGGAACAAATCTGGGATTTGATTGCATATTTGTATTCATTCCAGTTTGAATATCAAGGATAAGGAGGCTCAATGAGCAAAAGAAATAAAAGGCAAAAGAAGAGTTTTCCCTGGGTGTTTGTTGTGTTCGGCGGCATTTTGATCATTGCCGCGGTATTTCTGTTTGCCAATCAAGGCGGAGGGAGCGGTGGCGGAACGCCCGTGATTGCCGTTGACCAGCAGAAAATCGACTATGGCTATGTTCCGTTTGGCAACAATAAAACCTTCACGATCAAAGTCACCAACAATGGTGATGGCATCCTGCGATTCAAAGAGAAGCCGTCCGTTGAAGTTTTGGAGGGATGCTGACCCCCCGAACTGACCATCGGTTCGATGGCTCTCAAACCAGGCGAAAGTACAACCGTTGATTCCAGTGTCTTCATGATGCATCCTGGTATGGATGGTCCGCATGATTATGCAGTGCATCTCAAGACCAATGACCCAAAGACTCCTGATCTAGTAATCCATGTTCTGTCAAATTGGGGACCATAAGATTATCTACCAAAAAATCACACGGACGGATTCGTACCGTCCGTGTGATTTTTAATATTGTTATTCCTGTCATCAGGACAACTGCAGTGCTCCATATTGATTGATGCGAACACCATTATGGAAGTGTGAACTTCATTACTCTGTTATTGGCTGCATCTGTGACCCAGATGTGTCCATCTTTGTCCACTGCAACTCCGGCGGCAATGCCAAAGGTTGTCGGAGTATTGCCGGCATCACCCCAGGTCTGGATCAGAGTCCCATCTGTTGTGTATTCGATCACGCGATAGCCATCCGGATCGGTGATGAAAACGTGGCCTTTGTTGTCAACCGCAATGAACGGTTTGTTATCCAGTGATTGCCCGTACCAGGCAGCCACATCCCATTGTTTGAGCGGCGTATAGATCTTGCCGTCTGGAGATGGTTGGAAGGATTGAACTCGTTGGTTCCATGTGTCGGTCACGTAAACGATGCCGTCTGAATCAATGGCGATGCCGACCGGTTCATCGAACTGACCGGGCTGAAGTCCCTGCGAGCCAAATTGCGTGATGTAGTTCCCATCCGCATCAAACACGACGACGCGCTTGTTCCCGGTATCGACAACGTAGACTCGTCCCTGAGAATCGACTGCAATACCGCGCGGCCCGTAGAACGTGGTCGTTTGCGTGCCCTGACCAAATGTGCCCCAGGTTTTGATGAACTGCCCATCGGCGGTGAACTTTTGAACGCGATGATTCCATGTGTCGGTTACGTAGACCGAACCATCCGGTCCGACAGCCACACCCCAGGGTTCATTGAAGGTCGACGGCGGCGGGTTTGTCACCGGGTTATTGGGATCATTACCAGTTGGCGAACCCCACTGTTTGATCAGAGTCCCGCTCGGGTCCAGATGCAGGATGCGGTGGTTGCGTGAGTCGGCAACGTAGAAAGTTCCATCCGCAGCAAAGGCCAGCGAGCGCGGCGCATTCATCGGCGAAGGTAGCTTTGTCGAGTCGATGATTGGGTCTGCTATTAAGGTAATGGTCTTGCCTTGATACGGGTCAACATCGGATGTTTGCTGTGTTGGCAGCGCGCCATATTTCCAGATCTGCTGTGCAACATCTTTCTTGATGTACATGCGCATCTGGTCGGAAGGCTGCCAGGTGGCGAGGGTCAGGTCGGTGTGATTTGTGGCAGCGGCATAGGCTGTGTAATCGCGGTTAAGCCAGATGTCGATGATGCCGCCGCGTATCTTGGGGTCCAAAATGGCGGAGCAAACGCGTGAGAAATCTTTTGTTTTGAAAAGTTGGAAGAAACCGAGTATGCCTTTGCAGGAATAGCTGTCATCAAAGGGAAGAGGCTGGCGGTCATTGACCAGGCCGAAGTAATCCTGGTTCGGCCACCACATGCGGATGTAATCGATGCGGTAATAACCCGGACCCAAAGCTTGCTCGATCTTGTCGAAGTTTTTCGAGTCGACGATCACGATGGTTGAATCGCGCAGTGAACGCGTCGGCTGGTCGAAGGAATGCTGATTGGTGAAATCGCGCAGATACCAAACAAACGGCCACGAAACACCGGTGTCGGGTGCGCTGGCATCGTATGCCAGATTGACGCCCATACCGCCTGTTGTCCGTTTGGAAATCTCGGTAGCCTGGTTGATGATATCTTTGATGCCGGTCGCACCATGTGCATAAACAAGATATTCAGTAGCTTGATCGTAAGTGATATATGATGCGCGGAAGGCCGTGCGAACGGTCAACACTGCCATCAAAGCGAAGAAGGTCAAAGTGAAGACGCGTACGATTTGGTTGCCTGTCCATATCCGCATTAGATAGAGCAATCCGCCTGCGCTTGCTAACGCGGCGATGGCGGGAAGCAAGAACGCGGCAGTTGCTTGTAATTGTTCGAGGTCCTTTCCCTGAAATGGCGGGTTCGGGCCAAGCAAAGCGATCAGGCAGGCCGAGAAACTAGTCAGAAATATAAAGGTCATACCGAGCACAAGCGGAGCTTTGCGTTGGCGGAAGCTTTCCCAATCTGTTGTGTCTATCAAATGTCCCAACCCCCAGCCCGCCAACAGGATCATTGGCCAGGCGATGTGATAAGTGAGCCAGGGCATTTTTTCACCAGCGATGCTCAATGCTATAGTGATGGTGACGATCCACCAGATAAGAAGGCTGAACATGTTGGCGAAGTTTGTATCCTCAGGATTAGGAACCGAGATCGGCGCGTTTGTATCGGGATCGATTTGATTGTTCTCTATCGGCTCGGCCTTTTTGCGTCGCAGGCCTAGATAGACCGCAAGTATGACACCCAGGGCTGGCAGGAATTCATACATCGGGATTTGAACGAGTATATAAAAATACCAGGGCTGACTACCGCGCTGAACGCCCTGTTGCGCCAGCCAATATCCGAGCATGCCAATCAGTCCTGTAAACAAGCCGCTAATGTTAGTAAAGAAGGTGGTGTAAAAAACAATATAGGTGATCCAGAACAGAAGAGCAGCTTTCCACCAGATTTTAGAGTTCCACCATTGTCCAATGATAATTGAGATGAAGAACGCAGGGATGAGAAATGCGCCCAATCGCAGGGCATCTGTGGTGGTTAAGACGGCCACTTCAGGCGCCGTTGTTGGAATGATCCAGTTTAAAAGATGAAGTGGGAAGGGTGTAAGAGTCGGCAGGATCAATGTCCCTATCAGTATCAAAAGATCAAATGACCGTTCAGAGCGTATCTGGCTCCAGCCATAACCTCGGATTAGGAAATATCCTGACGCAGCCAACACTACGAGCGATACTGTCACTAAGATTGTTGTGGATGAAAGAGGGGAGGTGGGCTCCGTTAATGGTGAAACAGATGCAGCAGGATTGGCCGGAGGAATAGTTTCACTCCCAATGGCTGTTCCAACACTGCGGCTCATTGCTGCCACGCCTAGTGCTGCGGCAATCAACAGGACAGTTGCGCTGAGTGTGACAATAAAAGCTCGATAAGCGCCGATATCCGCCCAGGGGTGACGCATAATTCTTATGATGAAGTAGCTTGCCAGGAAGACGAGCGCCTGTGCAGCATATATAAAAGCGGTTGACTTGTCAACGAAATGCAATATCAAGGCCGCGGTGACCAGATAGATATAACGCCTTTGTCCGGTCTCAAGATAGCGGAGAATGACATAAAGCATCACAACGCCCGAAAAACTACCATACACCTCGTTGCGCGCGTAACGGCCGTAAAAGAGCATGTATGGAGAAATAGCCATTAAGAATCCGGCAATGAGAGCACCAGCCTTGCCAAGATAACGCCGCCAGTACCAGACCATCCAGATGGTAGCAATACTGAACAATGCGGGAGGGATGCGGGCAGTGAAGTCGCTGGGCCCGAAAAGAAAGTACGACAGGGCGGTCAAATAAAATTCCAGGGGCCCATGCATCATGGGCGTATGTTGGTAGCCATTGCCTTTATATAATAACCATGAAAAATAGGTAATCAGACTTTCATCGTGGCTCATGACCCGCGAACCAAGATCGTAAAAACGGGTGATTACTGCAGCTAACAGGATGATGGCAAAAATGACCGCCTCGATCGTCACAGCAGGTAAATCTGGATGAACGAGGCGTTCAAGCCATACTTGTTTTGTTTTGGTTGGAGTGTTAGTGGTCATTGGCATCAATTGAGATATATCTATTTGCTGGTGGTGAAAGGTGAAAATAGATACACTTTGCTTTCTAAGGATTTTGCAGGATAGCAGACACTACGATACGGTGAATATCCACGAGATAGGGATGGCATGAAATTAACGTTACAGTGGGGTCGAGTGTAGGCGCCATAACCTCCACGGCCGTCGGAGCAACCAGCTGCGTGCCAATGATGACATAAGTATATTGCCTGCGGCTGGTATATAAGATGACAATATCCCCGGGACTGAGTCGATCCAGATCGCGGAAAACTTCTCCAAAGACATCATTATGTCCTGACAGGACCACATTACCGTTCTCACCCGGGTTCGGTGTTCCAACATGTTGAGCAACGCCCTTCTTGAGCTGCTCCCATCCATCGCCTTGTACAACGGGGGCGTCCACATTGATCGCTGGAATCTGAATCCGGATCGCCTGTTGGCTTCCCGGAGTGGGGATGGGAATATTAGCGATAGACTGCATGAACGGGCGCAGATTTTCCGGAATCTCGGCTTCATTGGGTCTCGCTCCGCCAGGACTATTTGGTGGTATGTGACCCTCCGGCAACACGACTTCCCGGATGATAGGTGTGGGTTCAAGAGTGGGCTGTCTGAGAGCGGCTGCCACACTTCGATTTAAAGAACTCAACGTTAGCAAGCCACTTGCCATCATGCCGATAAGACCGATGATGGCAAGGAATTCCGTGACAAGCAGGAAGTTGTCCAACCAAATACGACGGATACTTCTTATATTTCTGGTTGTTCCTGCCAGTTGCCCAACACAAATATTCTTGCCTGAATCGATGACGATGGGTATGACTTGTCCCGTCTGGCGGAAACGTTCCAGTCGATTTTTGCGCAACACCCGATGTTTCTCCAGTATCAGATAACGTATATCATCCACCGAAAGATCCTTTGAGTGCTGCTTACGCATTCCCGCCCCAACCTGCACTTCTCACAACTTTCATGGCTCTTTCAGAACCTTAACTTTTGTGCCGCCTGGCATTCCGATCGTCACATCGCCCGGATCATACGAAACGACTGGCTGGCTCCAGCGAAAGACCCATTTCGCGTCCTCAGGGCTGGCATTAACACAACCGCGCGAAGATGGCTCACCATAATTGTTGTGCCAGTATGTGGAATGGATCGCGACACCTGAGCCCACAAAGAATGTGACCCAGCCATCTGCGGGCAGGCTCCAGCCCGCTGCGGAACTGCCACCGCTTAACGGCAATGAGACTGCCTTGCGCCAAATAGGGAATTCGCCGATGGGTGTTTCCCAGGCATCCACGCGGTTACCCCAGGCATCATATAACGCGCCACTCGAAATGCGTGCAAAGTGAACTTCTCTATCCCCTTCAAAGCAGGAAAGAGTTTGATCCCAGATTCTGACAACAATGCTTTTTTGTGCGGGGTCCACCTCAGGGCTGATAGGAGACAATTCTTCCGTGGTTAGCGGACGAAAGGCTTGGGCAGGGGCCCAGAACAAATCGCCAGAACCGTACTTCTCGTTGAGACGATACCAGACTTGGTCTTTTTCATCGGTGCGTATTTGGTCGGCCCAAACGATTTGGCTATAGTAAAAGCGCGCCGGCAGGTTGATGGAAGCTACATATTGCAACCAGGGCGCACGTGCAGGCGGATTATCCAGAACGAGATCAACATAAGGAACTGTAACCTCGACCCACATTCCTGTTCCCAGGCTGGTCTGCGGCAGCGCGGCGACTGGAACATTGGATTGATTCCGGGTGGGCTGGACATACCCACCCCAGATGAAACCATAGGGTGTTTCCACAAAGCGTTGATTGATTCGCCCCGGCATGATACCAACCCGTTCACGCAACCACGGAAAAACACTGTCTTCATATAACGCGCCGACGATCTGGCTGTTTGCATCGGGCCGCGCGTAAACATCCATCTTACCAACCGTGATACGGCCCAGTTTATCTGCCTGAGGAAAGTCGGGCAGTGGAATTTTGGCAAACGGGCGGAAAGTCAACATGCCTGCGCTGAGCGCCGCAAGTTTGAGAAAATCGCGACGCGATATAAGATTATTATTTATGCTCATTTAT
>JAKAMM010000045.1 GCA_021812905.1 Chloroflexota bacterium
CCGAACCTATTGCCGAGTTGTGCCGGCGCGAGTTAACGGTCGCGCAATTGTGTGTGGATTCAGCCGTCGAAGGCTCGCGTGAAAAAGCCTTGCAATGTTTGTTGCTTGACCCAATGATCACGGATATTGCAATGGCAAAATCCATTCTCGATGATTATCTAATCACGTTCAAGGAACATTTGCCCCAATACTGGCAATAAGGCGCTCGTTACTTTATAAAGTTTTGGTTGTGAATAAAGTTAAACCAAAATGTATTCAGAAAGATACGCGGAGCAATTGATCTTAATCACAAAATAAAATATAAAAACACATTGGTTCAATTCAAATAAAGCACTCAACAATATGCCGAGTGCTTTATTTTTTATGGCCATCATCGTTATGATGAATAATTTTGCACGATTCTTTAACATTGAATCTTAAAATTTCTTGTTTTATGCCCAAATACAGGCTCTAAACCTTGTATATTTCCATATATAGCGTTATATATTATTAAAGATGATGATAAAGATTCATCATCAGGATTCATTTCATCTGTAAACATGCAACGTTGAATTGAATCTCAACCAACTTAAACAAAGAGAATAACGAAATGTACATTTGCGTATTAAGCAGTTTACCTGATGCCAATGATCTCCCATATGATCCTTCGCCTTATCTCGAAGGAAGAAAATGGAGACACCACGTTGTACTTGAATCAAACGTGGAAGAGCAGATCAAATCTTTGATGGATGATGGTGTCGACGTCTTCATCAATCTCTGCGACGGTACACCCGATGAACCGGTCTCCGGTATCAAACTGGTAAAGGCCATGGAAAAACTTGGCGCGGCTTTCACAGGCGCAGGCTCATCCTTCTTTGACCCAACGCGACAAGAAATGAAGCGCGCGGCGGCGCGTGTGGGCGTACCCACGCCTGCTTCAACTTTCGTCAAATCAATGGCGGATATCGAGCGGGCGGCACGCACCTTGCGCTTTCCAATGCTGGTCAAACCGCCGCATGGATATGCCAGCTATGGCATCCGCAAAGAATCACGCGTGACCAACTTGGAAGAATTAAAAGCACAGGCTCAGATCACGATGAAAGATGACGGTCGCGCCTTGATCGAAGAATTCATCGAGGGACGCGAATTTACATGTCTGCTGGCCGAAAACCCCTACGATTTCGAACATACCATCACTTTCAAGCCGGTTGAATTTGTCTTCCCTGAAGGCGAATCCTTCAAGCATTATGATATGAAATGGGTTGATTACGAACAAATGAGCGTCAAGGTCGTGGATCACCCGGAGTACGAACAACGTTTGCGTGACTACACTACAAAGGTTTTCATGGTTCTCGGCGGGAATGGCTACGCGCGCTGTGACTATCGTCTTGGCGCTGACGGAGAATTCTATATGCTGGAGATCAATCCCAACTGCGGCATTTTCTACCCCCCCGCCGAGCCTGGTTCCGCAGACTTCTCCCTGCTCAACGATCCGACCGGGCATCAAGGCTTCATGGACCTTATCATCCGCTCAGCCCTAAAGAGACAAGCCGAGGCCCTGCGCGTTGCCCCGCAGATCATCACCAAACGCGAAATGGTAAAACAGGAAGTTGGTAAGCCACAGGCCAAGCGCGCATCGGCTAAAAGAGAAGTGGCCAAACGCCCCGTTTAACTAAATACGTACTCGTAAAATCCCATAGCCAACTAAACCAAACTCCCGAGGCCAGGAACTTCGGGAGTTTGATTTATCATGATTCGGTATAATCAATTCAAATGAAACTCGCCGCCCTCGTCCCCATGCGTCACCATAGCCAGCGCGTGCCTGGCAAGAACTATCGCTTGCTGGCAGGCAAACCCCTTTTCCATCACGTCATCGAGACCCTGCTTGCCGTCCCTGAGATCAATCAAGTTGTCGTGGACACAGATTCAGGTCCGGTGATGAACGGTTTGCGCGAATACTTTCCGCAGGTCAAGATCATCAACCGTCCCGAATATCTGCGCACAGATCATATCCCGATGAACGAGATTTTGATGTACGACACGGAGCAGTTCCCCGCCGATTTTTATTTGCAGACTCATAGTACGAATCCATTGCTTCGACCTGAGACGGTCGCGGGCGCGATCCAGGCTTTTAACGCCAGTTATCCAAAATATGACTCCTTGTTCTCTGTGACTCGCTTGCAGACGCGCCTTTATGACCAGCATGGCAACGCGATCAATCACAATCCAAAAGAATTGATCCAGACACAGGATCTGCCGCCTGTTTTTGAAGAGAATTCCTGCATTTACATCTTCAATCGCCCGAACCTGAAGGCCAACCGGCATCGCATCAGCGACCATCCGTTGATGTTCGAAATAAACGTCGAAGAAGCCTGGGATATCGACGAGGAACTCGATTTTGAGATTTGCGATTTTCTAATGAGACGGAACAACAAATGAATAAGATTATAGGGCGATATCGAAATTCCTTCTGGCTGGCAGCGTTTTTCCTGTTGGCTGTTTCGGCGCTGGTGTATCTGCCTTTTGTCCAAAAACTGGGTTACTCCAAAGATGATTGGTATTTAATGTACAGCGCCCACTCGCAAGGTCCGCAATTCTTTCATGAAGTCTTCCAGGGTGACCGTCCCGCGCGAGCTTACGTGATGGCCGCCGCCTATTCGATATTTGGCGATCAGCCTCTTTACTATCATCTGAGCGGCTATCTTTGGCGACTCCTGAGCGCCATTGCCTTTTTGTGGACTCTGCGCATGATTTGGCCTCGCCAACTGGCGGCAACGCTTGTGATGTCATTGTTTTTTCTAATTTATCCAGGCTTTCTTTCACAGATCAATCCGATTGACTATCAATCCCAATTGCTGGCTTTGTTTTTGGCGATGTTGTCGATTGCGCTGACGGTCAAGGCCGTACAAATTGGTGAGCTGACGCAAAGACTTTTTCTAATCATTCTCTCAACCTTGCTTGCTATTGTTTATCTTTCTCTCGTTGAATACATGATTGGGCTGGAGGCTCTGCGATTATTATTGATCATCCTGCTCGTTCTGCGGGACAATCTGCATTCCTGGCGTGAGCGCTTGATAAAGATGGCTCGTCAATGGATTCCTTTTTCGACCGGCCCATTCTTATTTGCCATCTGGCGTATCTTTTTCTTCCAGAGTACGCGACGCGCAACAGATATTGGCGCTCAACTCGGACAATTGATTGGCTCGCCAGTTTATACTGGCCTGTGGTGGCTGGTGTATTTGGCCCAGGATACCATAAGGGTGGTCGTTCTGGCCTGGACAGTTCCGCTTTACAATCTTGCTTTCGATTTGCGTTTACGGGATATCTTGACAGGTTTTGGCATTTCAGCTTTCATTGTTCTTATTGTAGCATTTAGCATTTCGCCATTCGGCCATATAGCCGAATCGTCTGAGACTAACAATTCAAATTGGAAACAGGAAGCTCTCTGGCTTGGCTTTGTCAGTGTCGTCGCAGGGCTTCTTCCCATTATCATTGTCAACCGTCACGCCGATTTTGCAGATTACTCTCGTTATACTTTGGCTCCATCCGCGGGAGGTGCGATAACGGTAGTAGCATTGCTTTATTACATCAACAAGTCCCGCTTGCGTATTGCAGGCATTGGTCTACTAACATTCTTTGCAGCGTTCACACATTATGGTAACGCAGCCAACGCCGCGATCGAGACTCAGGTCAATCACGATTTCTGGTGGCAAGTCAGTTGGCGCGCTCCACAAATTAAAAAAGGCACTACACTTGTAGCCAATTATGCGGTCGGCGGGATTGGGGAAGATTATTTTGTCTGGGGTCCTGCCAACCTGATTTATTATCCTGAAAAAAGCTCTGTCATTCCTGTCGAGATTCCTTTGCGTGCTTCGGTATTGACCGATGAAAATGTTCTACGGGTATTGGCCGGTAAGGGACAGGATAATCAAATACGGCGCGGCACTTCGAGTCCGCGCGATTACGGCAATGTACTTGTTATTGCACAAGCAACTACTGATGGGTGTGTCCGCATATTGGATGGCATACAGCCGGAGCTTTCAAACAGTGACACTCAACGCATTATGCTAATTGCACCGAAATCGAATATTACGGATGTGATAGCCAAAGCCAGCCCCTCGGCGCCGCCAAAAGCTATCTTTGGCCCTGAGCCTGATCACGGCTGGTGTTTTTATTATGAAAAGGCTTCCCTGGCCGCTCAACAGGGCGATTGGAAAACCGTCGCCAGCCTTGGCGATAAGGCTCTTGGTCTGGGCTTTTATCCATCCGACAGCGTGGAGTGGATGCCATTCCTGCAGGCTTATGTTAAATTAGGCGAACGCGATAAGATCTATCCGCTGATTAGTATCATCAGCGCCAGCAGCTTTTTGAAAATGGAAGCCTGCCAGATATTGACTCGTACTGCTCAAACTGGCAGCACAGATATGCGAACTTTTGTCCAGGAATCTTTTTGCAAATAAAATGAAAACCATACTGCTCACCGCCCCCTACATGCTCCCTTTTCTTGATCGTTTCAAACCCGTCTTCAAAAAATATGGGCTTGAATTAATCGTCCCCGATGTGCAGGAACGTATGGAAGAATCTGACTTGCTGAAATATGCCGGTCAATTCGACGGTGCGGTTTGCGGGGATGACCGCTATACAGCACGCGTGATTGAAGCCTGCGCGCCGCGACTCAAAGTGATCTCCAAATGGGGGACGGGAATCGATTCGATCGACACCGAAGCTTGCTCCCGTTATGGAGTAAAGTTGGGGCGCACGCCGAATGCTTTTACCACGCCCGTCGCGGACACCGTCCTCGGCTACATTCTCGCCTTTGCACGCCGTCAGCCGTGGATGGACGAGGCTATGAAGCGCGGCGAATGGAAAAAAATTCCCGGCAAAACGTTGAGCGAGTGTACGCTCGGCGTGATTGGCATTGGCAACATTGGCAAGGCTGTGACACGCCGCGCGCGCGCCTTTGGAATGAAAGTTTACGGCACGGACATCATCGAGATCGACCATGTCTTTGTCAGCGAGTCCGGCATCCAAATGACCGATCTCCACTTTCTACTTTCTAATTCCGATTTCGTCTCGATTAATTGCGACCTCAATCCCACGTCACATCATCTGATGAACGCGAAAACTTTTGCAATGATGAAGCCTGAGGTCATTCTCATAAACACCGCGCGCGGACCCATTGTCGACGAGAAAGCGCTGATCGAAGCGTTGCAGGCCAAACGTCTGGCAGGAGCCGCACTGGATGTCTTCGAGTTCGAGCCGCTTCCGTTGGAGAGTCCGCTCCTGAAGATGGACAACGTCATGCTCGCGCCGCATAATTCCAATTCCAGCCCGGTCGCGTGGGAACGCATCCACTGGAACACGATCAAAAATTTGCTGGATGGTTTGGGGATTCCATCCGATGGATTAATGAATGAAAAATAAAACCATTCTCATCACCGGCGCGGCAGGCGGAATTGGCCGTGCGACTGTCGCGCTCTTTGCCGAAAAAAGCTGGCGCGTCATCGGCGTTGACCGCGCCGAGTTTGGAAAAGGCTTTCCCAAAGACGGACTCTTCATTCAATCCGACATTGCACGGCCCGAAGATATGCACTCCATTTTCGAGGAGGCGCACGCCTTCACAGATTCGCTTGATGCGTTGGTAAACAACGCGGCGATGCAGATCGCAAAACCATTGATCGAGACCAGCGTCGAAGAATGGGACGCGGTCATGGCTGCTAATTTGCGCTCGGTGTTTTTGGGAGTTAAATTGGCGCATCCGCTTTTGAAAGCCGACGGCGGCGGTGCGATTGTGAACGTTTCTTCGGTGCATGCAATTCAGACATCCGCAAACATCGCCGCCTATGCCGCATCCAAGGGCGGACTTCTGGCGTTGACCCGCGCGATGGCAATTGAGTTTGCGCCTGACAACATCCGCGTCAACGCCATCCTGCCCGGCGCAGTGGACACGCCCATGCTGCGCGCCGGTCTCGGCCGCGGACACGTCGGTCACGGCGACATGCAGGAACGGCTCGACAACCTTGCGCGCAAAACTGTCAGCGGAAAAGTGGGACGCCCCGAAGAAATTGCTCATGCCATTTATTTTCTGGCTGACAATGAGCAGTCATCTTTCATGACGGGACAAGCATTGGTCGTGGATGGCGGGGCAACGGCGAGGTTGAGCACAGAGTAAAGATATTCGAGAATCGTTTGCCGACTTTCGAATATCGAATCCCGAATATCGAGTAATGGAGTAATGTATGTCTTCCATTCAGTCGCTTCTCCCAAACCCTGTTTTGCGTATCATCAAGAATATTTATGATGGTTTTCGCCGCCTGCCCGAATTGCCCGATGCCTATCTCCATCCATGGCGACGCGAGAGTATTCGTCGACTTGCCGCGCTCAAGGATATTCACAAAGGCCAGCGCGCCATCATCATCGGCAATGGGCCCAGTCTCAATCAAACCGACCTAAACAAACTCAAAGGCGAATTTACTTTCGGCCTCAATCGAATTTATTTGATGTTCCCTCAGCTTGGATTTTCCACCACGTATCTTGTCTCGATCAATGACCTTGTCATCGAACAATGTGCTCAGGAAATGGTCGCGCTTGCTATACCGAAATTTTTTGCGTGGCGTTCGCATCGGCATTTCTCTTCAACCTTGCAACTTTCAAACATTCCAACTTTTCTTTACACCTCATACACCGGCCCTCGCTTCTCTCACGATGTGCGCGGACGCGTTTGGGAAGGGGCCACAGTCACCAATGTTGCATTACAGCTCGCGTTTCACATGGGCTTTCAAAAAGTTATTCTCATCGGCGTGGATCATAACTTTACGAGCAAGGGCGAAGCCAACAAAACCGTCGTTTCCACCGGTGATGACTCGAATCATTTTTCCGGAGCTTATTTTGGCAAAGGATTCCGCTGGCAGTTGCCCGACCTCGACACATCCGAGATCGGATATGCTATGGCGCGCGAACATTATCAAAAGGCCGGACGCGAAGTCATTGATGCCACTCTCGGCGGCAAACTGACCATCTTTCCCAAAGTGGATTACGACTCGCTTTTTAAACAGGACGCGGACGAGCACAGATGAACGCGGAATTTTCAAAAACTCCTGCCAGCCAATTTGAATTAAAGATAAGAATGTCACTGACAAAATCCTTCATGCTTTTTTCAAGATCATTTATCCCCAATTGGGTTATGGCTTTTTAGAGAAGGTATACGAGAATGCGCTGGTGATGATCTTGGTTGAAATGGGTTTGAAGGTTCAACAACAGGCAAGGATCATAGTTTATTTTAATGGAAAGGAAGTCGGAGAATATTTTGCTGATTTATTGGTTGAAGATGTCGTCATCGTGGAATTGAAAGCAGTATCAAGATTACTGCTTGAGCATGAAGCCCAATTGCTTAACTATTTGCGTGCTACGCCGTATGAAGTTGGCCTTTTGCTAAACTTTGGCCCGAAGCCTGATTTTCGGCGCAAGGTCTTTGATAATTCACGGAAGACGATTACTTGGAAAAAATAAAAAATCCGCGTTCTCCGCGTTTTTCCGCGTCCAATAAAATGACTCTCGTTTCGATTATCACTCCTTCTTACAATCAATCTGCCTATCTTGAGCAGACGATGAATTCTATTTTAAATCAGGATTACGCAAACATCGAATACATCGTGATGGATGGTGGCTCGACAGACGCCAGTATCGACATCATCAAAAAATATTCCTCCCGCCTTGCCTTCTGGACCTCGGAGCGGGATCGCGGCCAGGCGGATGCCATCAACAAAGGGACGGCTCACGCGCGCGGCGAGATCGTTGCCTGGCTCAACTCGGACGATTACTATTTGCCCGGCACGATTTCCGCGGCGGTAAAAGTTTTTGAGCAAAATCCCGATGTGGTTTTAATTTATGGCGACATGCTTGCCGTGGATGAACACGGCAAAACTTTTAATATGTTGAGTTACCAGCAACTTACGCTCGATGATTTATTATGCTTTCAGATCATCGGCCAGCCAGCCGTATTTTTTCAGCGCGACGCCTTTGAAAAAGCCGGCGGACTGGATACATCTTTTCATTTTCTTCTCGATCATCAACTCTGGATAAAAATCGCGGCGCAGGGAAAAATCCTGCATGTGAATCAAACCTGGGCCGCGGCGCGTTATCATGCCGAAGCCAAGAATCGCGCCAAGGCCGCCGAGTTCGGACGCGAAGCCTTCCGCATTCTGGCTTGGGCCACGCTGAATGAAAAGTTGTCGCCGGTTTTGGCGCGCATCAACCGCCGGGCATGTGCAAGCGCAAACCGCGTCGATGCGCGCTATTTGCTGGATGGCGGTCAATCGTGGCCTGCGCTCAAGGCGTGGACGCGTGCACTGTTCATTCATCCGCCCACGGCATTGAAACGATTGAATTTATTTATCTCGGCAATACTTAATTTGATTGGGCTTGCACACGTGCGCGAAAATATTTTGGAACGCAGACGTCAGCGATTGAATAAATAATTTGTAGAATGTCATTGCGAGACGGCGCGTTTCCGTCGAAGCAATCTCATCGCATGATTGAAGATTGCTTCGCACACTTGCCCTGCGTGCAAGTGCAGGGAAAAGCGCTCGCAATGACATATGAGGAACAATATGAAATCCACCTGGAAAGTGATTTTGATTGTGTGGCTGGTGATCGCTGTCAGCGGCTGTTCGCTTGGGGCGGGCAAGTCGCCTCAAGTCCCGACTGAAGCGCCGACCGTTGCGCCGACTCTCGCCGCGCTGACCGATGTCACCGTCATGCCAAAGTCCAACCGTCCCAACTTCCTTTTCATTCTCGTGGACGATCTTGATTCAAAACTTGGCTCGATGCAATATGTGCCGCACATCCAGGAGTTGATAGCATCACAGGGAATGACGATTGATAATTTTTTGATCAGCACGCCGGTGTGTTGTCCATCGCGTTCATCGTTCCTGCGCGGACAGTACGCGCAAAATCATCAAGTCTACACCAATGCCGCGCCGCTCGGCGGCTTCGACAAGTTTTACGCGCTTCATAACGAAACGTCCACGCTTGCGACCTGGCTGCAGGCCGCAGGTTATAACACCGCGTTATTTGGAAAATATCTGAACGGTTATCCGTTTGCTAGTAATCGAACATACATCCCGCCCGGCTGGAGTGAATGGGTCAGCCCGGCGCGCGGCACGCCATATAAGGAATTTAATTATTACATGAACGAGAATGGAAAGCTGGTTGGATACGGACTTGGCGCCAATGAATACATGACCGACGTTCTCTCTCAAAAAACGGATGATTATTTGCGCGGCATCGCATCGGACTCCAAACCGTTTTTTATTTATCTCGCGCCTTATGCCCCGCACGAACCGGCTGTGCCCGCCCCGCGCCACGCGAATTTATTCTCCGATCTGCAAGTACCGCGCACACCATCGTTCAATGAAGTTGATGTGACGGACAAGCCCGGCAGTATTCACGGCGACCCATTATTGGATGCGGGCCAGATCGCGAACATGGACGAGTTATATCGCCAGCGTATCCGCTCGATGCAGGCTGTGGACGAAATGGTCGCGCGCCTCATCAATGTGCTCAAAGAGACGGGCAAGCTCGATAACACCTACATCATCTTCGCGTCCGATAATGGTTATCATCTCGGCCAGCACCGGCTTTATGCCGGCAAGGGAACGCCTTACGAGGAAGACATCGTCGTGCCATTCATGATGCGCGGGCCGGGCATCCCCGCAGGTTTGGAAGTAAAAGATGCCATCACAGGCAACACAGACATTGCGCCGACGA
>JAKAMM010000046.1 GCA_021812905.1 Chloroflexota bacterium
CGGCCGGCCCGGCTTCAGGCAAATTTTTAGCGCCAACCAATTCCCCGCCCCAGATCATTGCATCTAAAAATCCTGCCAAACCACGATAGAGAGTGTCGCCTGACATAATCAGCCTCCATGTTATTGGAAGCGCGCTTGTTCACTTTTAACTATAACAAAAAAGGTGCCAGAAAGATACCTCCATTACATCACAATAAATCCACCAAAGCCCTTAAACCGAGAGTATAAGATTGCCAGCCAAATCCGCTAATCTTGCCTTTGCACACCGCCGAGATCAGTGATTTATATCGAAACTCTTCGCGCGCGTATACATTCGACAGATGCACTTCGACGACAGGAATTTGAATCGCGCTGATTGCATCGCGCAACGCCACCGACGTGTGTGTATATCCGCCTGGATTGAACACCACGCCGTTTGCCCACGTGCGCGCATCCTGCAAAGCGTCGATCAATGCACCTTCGTGATTCGATTGCAAGCATTTAATTTCCGCACCCAATTCTTTTCCAAGCTCGATCAATTTCGCATTGATGTCATCAAGCATCATCGAACCATAAATTTCCGGTTCGCGCGTGCCAAGCAAATTCAAATTGGGGCCATGCAAGATCAGTATTTTCATTTGTCCTCCAACGCCATCTCCAAATCTTCCATGTCCACCAATTCGATTCGCCTGATCTATGCAGACAATGCAAATCACACGATGCCGTTTAATTTTTTCCCTGTCCACTCGCATTTTGTGGACGAGTCTCTCGTATGGCAATTCTCTAGGATGCCGATGGACAGACTCGCCCACAAAAATGATTAGGCGCCAGTGCAATATGCCAGGCCAACCGTTCCAGGTCCGGTATGTGTCCCGATCGCGGGACTGACCGCAGACAGGATCGACTCAACCGCATTCAACTTTTCGGCTGCGATGGCGAGAACTGCTTTTGCATTTTCTTCTGCATTGGCATGCAGCGTTGCCAAACGGACGTTTGACTTTCCAGCGCATTTTTCTGCAACCAATTCAATTACTTTCTCATAGGCCTTTTTCGACGTTCGGACGCTATCGGCCGTATCCACTTTGCCATCCTTAATGGTCAGGATCGGTTTCACGTTCAGCGCCGAGCCGAGTAGCCTCTGCGCGCCTCCAATGCGTCCGCCGCGATGAAGGAATTCAAGCGTTTCCACTACAAAATATACGCCCGTGTTTGGACGGACTGTTTCCGCCAACTTCTGACAATCCGCCAGCGACGCGCCATCGGCGGCGGCTCGTGCCAGTGCGAGAGCCTGGTAGCCTAATGCCATGCCGGTGTTTTCGCTATCAAATAAAACAATTTTATCTTTTGCCGAGGCGAATTCCTCGCGGGCCTGTCTTGCAGAGTCCAGCGTACCAGAGAGTTTCTCGGAAATGAAAACTCCCATTACATCATATCCCCGCTCGAGCAGACTGGCGAACGCCTTGTGCATATCCGCAGGAGAGGCTTGGGATGTGGATGGCATGACTTTGGAATTCTTTAGGCGCGTATAGAATTCCGTGGGTTTTATCGTCACTCCGTCGGAAAACGTTTCCTCCCCCCATATAACGGACAAGGGCGCTACGGTGATGTTCAGTTTCCTACAAATATCATCGGGAATGTAAGCGGTACTATCTGTGACAATGGCGGTTTTAGACATTTTTTCTCCTTGGCATAAGTTTAATTGTATAACCCCCCAACTTCCATTTGGGTTTCACAATCATCCATCCAAGGTTTTCCCCAAATCTGTCACATCCACCAACTCCACCTTTCCAATCTTAACCGGCAAAGCAAAACGGATGGCCTTCGCATTTTTCTTTTTATCCATTCTCATCACGTGGATGATTTCTTCACGCGGCAATTCTTTGGGGATATGGATGGGTAGTCCCAACTCCGATAATGACTCAGCCACCGCTTCTGACAAGCCTTTGCCTGCCACCATTAAACGTTCGGCCAACTTCGCCTCGGCCACTATCCCAATCGCCACGGCCTCGCCGTGCCGCAATTTGAACTGGCTGACAAGTTCCACTGCATGCCCAACCGTGTGGCCCAGATTCAACGCTGCGCGGAATCCTTTTTCATATGGGTCATCCTCGATGATCTTTATCTTGACCGCCATCGCGCGTTTGACGATTTCTTCGAGGTTATCTTTTACCCAACCCAATCCTTGCGCGCATAAATTGAATAACTCAGGGTCAGAGATGATTCCATGCTTGACAACTTCCGCCATGCCAGAAATCAATTCCACTTCCGGCAAGGTCTTAAGCAGTTGCGGATCAGCCAGGACCAGTTTCGGCGGATAAAACGAGCCGACGAGATTCTTGCCCTCAGGCAGATCAAATCCGGTCTTACCACCAAGAGATGCATCCACCATTGAAAGCAAAGTAGTTGGCACGCCAATCCATTGGATGCCGCGCATAAACGTGGACGCGGCAAATCCGGTCATGTCACCGATTACGCCGCCGCCCAAAGCAATGACCGTGCTTTTGCGGTCCAGGCCTGCTTCGAGAAAACCATGCCAAAGTCTGCTCACGGTTTCCAAATTTTTATGCGCCTCGCCGGCAGGAACGACTGACACTTTTGGTTCGAAATCCGACGAACGCAAAACAGCCACCACTTTTTCAGCATGGAACTTGGCCACGTTTTCGTCGGTTACGATGATCGGGTTTTGCAATCCACGCAACTTAAGAATTTCGCCAAGTCGCTCGATACCACCATTTTGCACCATCGCATCGTATTCCCCCATCGCGGAGAGGTGATGTCTACCTAAAACAACCTGCGCTTGATGGGTATTTTGCTCGGCAGATTTCCCGTCCACGTGAACAATCAGCGGGAAAGAACGATAATGCCCGCCACGTTTTACAAGCAACGATGTGAGTTTTTCACGCAAGTCGCCTGCCAGCAAAGGACGTTTTTCGTGATCGCTTTGCAAACGTTCAAGCAATGTGGATAGTTCCGCCATCAACAAAATAACCTTGCCATTGCTCTCTGCGAAAGTACGGTTCTCATCTCGCAAGAGCGCACCGCCGCCAAGAGCAATCACACTTTCTTTTTTGCTGACAATATTTTTCAGAACAACCGATTCAAGGTCACGAAAAGTCGGCTCACCTTGTTCCTCCATAATTTGTGGAATGGGCGTACCCGCGTTTGTTTCGATAACGTGGTCGAGGTCAATGAAAGGCAGTTTTAGATTATGGGCAAGTTGTCTGCCAACTGTGGATTTACCCGTCCCAGGAGGACCGTAGAGGAAGATGTGAGTCATAAAATTCTTTCCATGTCATTGCGAGGGCGGCGTTCTCCCGAAGGGGCCCGAAGCATCTCCTCGCCAAACTGGGGATTGCTTCGTCGCAAAGAACAAGAACGCTCCTCGCAATGACATGACTATTCCCAAAAAATATGCGGTGTGTTATCCATCTGCAAATCTTCGAGAGTTGATTTTCTCAAAGATTCAAAACGGGGTTTCATTTCATTCATCGAGTCGCCGCCGAGTTTTTCAATCAATGCGTCAGCCAAAACAAACGCAACCATCGCTTCGAGAATCGGAACCGCGCGCGGCACGGGGCAGAAATCGGAGCGTTCATATTTGGTGGGAGATTCTGTTCCTGACGCCAGATCAACTGTCAGCTGGGGAAGAAGCGTGGTGGCGATCGGCTTCATCGCGGCGCGGATGACGATCGGCTGTCCATTTGAGATTCCACCTTCGGTGCCGCCTGCACGATTCGAATTACGTATTACGTATTGCGTATCACGTAATTGAATTGGGTCATGAACTTGCGTTCCAAGCAAACGAGCATTCTCGAACGCATCGCCGACTTCCACGCCTTTGATGGCCTGCACAGACATGACAGCCATGGCAAGTTTGGCTTCGAGTCGTTTGTCCCATTGGACGAAACTGCCGAAGCCGACAGGCACGTTCAGCGCAACAATTTCCAGCACGCCGCCCAGCGTATCCTTTGCGCGGATGATTTCTTCGATGCGCTTCCGCATTTTTTCAGCCGCGACTTTATCCGGACAGCGCACGTCGCTCTCCTCCGCCGCATCAAAGCGGACCTGATAATCGATCCCCTTTAATTCAGCTTCGATCTCGCCGATGGATGTTACATATCCGCCAATGATGATCCCAAACTGCGAAAGAAAATGTTTACAGACCGCGCCCGCCGCAACGCGCATGGTGGTTTCACGCGCAGAGGCACGTTCGAGTGCGGGGCGCAGATCGGTGTAACCGTATTTCACCGCTCCCGTTAGATCTGCATGCCCAGGACGCGGTGCGGTCATCGGCTCGATGGCTTTTCCTTTCCATTTGACATGGTCATCGTTTCGGACGAGCAGGGCAATCGGCGCGCCTGTGGTCTCGCCTGCCAAGACTCCGCCAAGAATTTGGACGGTATCCTTTTCGATCTTCATGCGTCCGCCTGAGCCGTATCCCCGCTGACGACGGGCAAGTTCCTTGTCGATGATGGCAGTTGTGATGGGAAGTCCGGCGGGCATGCCATCGAGAATGGCGGTCAACGATGGGCCGTGGGATTCTCCTGCAGTTAAGAAGCGAAGCATAAGTTCTCCATTCATAAAGTAGGGGCGACCCTTCATGGTCAATCAAGTAGTTTATCGCTCAGAGCGGGTCGCCCCTACAGATTCAAACAAAATATTCCGAGGCGGGTTGTGACCTGTCCAGATTTCAAAGGCGAGGGCAGCTTGTTCGATCAACATGCCAAGGCCAGTGGTAGCGGGCAGTCCCAGGGAGCGGGCGTCTTTAACCAATTTCGTTTCGCGTGGATTGTAGACCAAATCGTAAATTGCGGCGTTGGGAAAAGGCAGGTTCCCTGGCCAGGGAGATTGGTTGGTGTTAGGGGTCATTCCAACTGGGGTGGCGTTGACAAGAAGTTGAAGGTTTGATAGTTGGAAGGTTGAAAGGTTGAATTCAATTGCCTTAGTATTTTCAAATTGGACAGCCAGTTCTTGGGCTTGTTCGATTCGACGGGTGGTGATGCCGACATTCCATTCATCATTGGACAAAGCATACACTACCGCCCGCGCCGATCCGCCTGCACCTAAGACAATTGACGATTTTGGATTTTCGATTTTCAATTGGCTATTTACGAGAAATTTGTTTAAGTCCGTGAGAAACCCTTGGGCGTCAGTATTGTCGCCAACGAGTTTATCATCACGGAGATAAACTGTGTTGACTGCGCCGATGGTTTTTGCTGTTGGCGTGAGTTCATCCATGAGCGGAATAACATTTTGCTTATGCGGAATAGTGACGTTGAGTCCTTGGATTTCGCCAGCACGGACACGATTGAGTAATTTTTTCAGTCCTTGCTGATCATCAATATGAATTGGAAAAAGGGAATACTCACCCTTGAGTCCACATGCCTGCAAAGCTGTGCCATGAATCTTGGGAGACAGACTGTGTCCCAGCGGGTATCCAATCAGACCAAGTCGAATCATCGCAAAGTCTCAAGGACTTCAAAATAATTGGGAAATGTTTTTGAAACGCAGGATGGGTTTTCAATCGTCACGCCTTTTTTACGCAGGCCGATCAGTGAAAATGCCATTGCCATGCGATGATCGTTGTAAGTTTGAATGTTGGCAGGTTTAAAGGTTTGACATGGATAAATTATCATACCGTCTTCATGTTCTTCAACTTGCACACCAAGACGTTTTAGCTCAGTACAAGTCGCAGAAACTCGGTCTGTCTCTTTAACTCTTGCAGAAGCGATGCCACGAATTCTTGTCGGGGAAGACGCAAAGGGCGCAATCGCAGCGAGGGTTTGAGCGGTATCGGGAATGTCGCGCATGTCAATGTCAATGCCGATTAATGATTCTGCTCCCGTCACTTCAATGTAGTTCCCCCCTTCCATGATCTGACATCCTATTTGTTTCAATACATCAAGAAATTCAATATCACCTTGTTTCGAGTTGCGCGATATATTCTCCACGCGGACAGTCCCGCCGCAGATGGCAGGAGCAGCAAAAAAGTAGGATGCGGCGGAGACGTCGGATTCGATGAGGTACGTAATTCGTGATTCGTAATTCGTAATTGGGACTCTGAAAGATTGATATTCATCTCTTTTGACTTTTACACCGAAATCTTGCATGATGGCAATCGTCATGTCTACATAGGGTTTGGAGTTCAATTCAGTTGAAAGGGTAATTTCAATCGGGTATTGAGCATACGGGGCAACCATCAACAAGGCAGATAAAAACTGCGATGAAATATCGCCCGCTATTTGTGTTTTACCACCAGGTAATCCAGAAGCATAAATTTTTACAGGCGGACAGTTATTCGTCGTTTCAAGTTTAGCGCCAAGTTCAGCAAGCGCTTTCACCAAATCACCAATGGGTCGTTCGCGCATACGCGGCTCGCCGTCCAAAATATATTCGCCGTTGCCGAGGGTGAGAAATGCGGAGAGAAATCTGGCGGCGGTGCCAGCGTTGCCGATGAAGAGTTCGGCTTTATCCACAGGGATTTTTCCGCCCAGACCTGTGACCGTCATTTCATGTTTGACTTCATCCATTCGAACCTCGAAGCCGAGGGTTTGCAGGGCTTTGGCAAAGTAACGCGAGTCGTCGGAGAATAGCGCGTTAGTCAGGCGCGTCTTTCCATTTGCCAGGGACGCGATGAGCAGGGCGCGGTTGGTCAGCGACTTGGAGCCAGGCACGCGGACGGTGGCGGAGAGGGGATGGGAGATGGGGGTGATTTGCATGATCTCGTTATATGTACTCCGTTGGTCGAGTAATGAGCGTTCTTTGCAAGCGTATCGGGACCAATATGTAACATGAAAACAAAATATTATTTGAAACGTGGTGGTCTCGATACGATACTCGCTATTGCTCGTATCTACTCGACCACCAAATTACCCATTTATTGCGTCAATCCTTGATATTTACTGTGCGCTTCGTTCAAAATGGACTCGAGTTTTGAATCATCTTTTGACATTAGTGCGATTTTAATTTCAGCGAGTTGTCCTTGAAGCTCCGAGATGGCGTTCAAAACATTTTGACGATTCGATTGTAATACTCCCAGCATCATGGAGGAGGATGTCTCTGCCAGGCGGCTCGTGGACTTGAAGCCAGGTCCAACAAAGGAAGCGACATCTGGTGGTGTGGCGAGTGCCAATGCCGATGAAATCAAAAACGGCAGGTGACTCGTGGATGCCAGGATGCGATCATGTTCCACGGCGTCGAGGGTCGTGGCTTTCGCGCCGATAGCTTCGAGGATTTGGTGAGCAGCAGACACTGCTCGTGATGATGTTCTTGCTAATGGCATAAGCAGGAATGGCGCGGCGTAGTAGAGTGTCCGTTCGGCGTTGGCGAGAGAGAGTTTTTCCTTGCCGCAGATGGGATGTCCGCCAATGGGGTCGAAACGCTCGGGTAAGCGCGACATGGATTCAACGATGAGGCGTTTCGTGGAACCCGTGTCCATGACGACGCATGGATTTGGTGTAAATGCTGGCAACTGCTCAAGCAGAGTCAAAATCGCGGGGACGGGAGCGGACAGGATAACGAGGTCTGCTTCGGGGAGCAGGTTGGTGGGATCGCTGTCAGCGTAGTCCACGATATTTTGGGACAGAGCTAGTTCGAGCGTGGCACGATGCGGATCACATCCAAAAAGCGCAGCGCATTTTCCTTTCAACGCCAACGCCAGCGAGCCGCCTATCAAACCCAATCCGACGATTGCGATTTTGGACTCCGCGAGATTAAACATCTGCCCTCACCCTAGCCCTCTCCCACAGGGAGAGGGGATACGAGACGACGATCCACCGCTTCAGCCACCGCCCGAACCTGCTTCACCAGTTTGGCAAAAGCCTCGGGCGTGAGCGATTGCTTGCCATCAGAGATGGCGTTGGCAGGATCGTTGTGCACTTCGACGATGACGCCATCGGCGCCTGCCGCGATGCCTGCCTTTGCAATTGCGGAGACGTAACCCGAATCGCCAGTGGAATGGGAAGGATCAATGATGATGGGCAGATGCGTGAGTTTTTTTAGAACCGGAATGGCATTGATGTCGGTCGTATTGCGCGTGGCAGTTTCAAAGGTGCGGATGCCGCGCTCGCACAGCATGACGCGCGTATTGCCGCCGCTGATGATGTATTCGCTGGCCATGAGCATTTCTTCGATGGTGGCGGACATACCGCGCTTGAAAAGGACGGGCGTGCGGGTTTCGCCAATGGCGCTCAGGAGATTGAAGTTTTGCATGTTGCGCGCGCCAAGTTGGAAAACGTCCACATATTTTTCCATCATTTCGATTTGGGAAACGGCCATCACTTCGACGACAATGGGCAAGCCCGTTTTCTTGCGGGCTTCGACGAGATATTCGAGTCCTTCTTCGCCGAGACCTTGAAAGGCATACGGTGATGTGCGCGGCTTGAAGACGCCGCCGCGCAAAGCGTTCGCGCCTGCTTCTTTTACCGCCTGCGCGATCTCAAGGATCTGCGAACGGGACTCAACCGAGCATGGGCCTGCAATGATCGGGATTTCTGTGCCGCCGACGGATAAGCCATCAAGTTGAAAAACGGAATCATGTTCGTGAAATTGGCGTGAGGCGAGTTTGTACGGCTGCGAAATGCGTTGAACGGATAACACGCCGGGCAGGGCTTCGAAGATTTCTTTTGCAACAGTATGTCCGTCACCAACCGCGCCGATGATGGTCTGTTCGACGCCTTCGATAATATGCGAGGAGAGATGTTGTTTTTCGATTGCGGCGATTACGTTTTGAACTTGTTCTTTGGGTGCACCTGGGTGCATGATGATCATCATGGTGGTTTGTTTCCTTTTTTATATATTCACCGTTGGTTGAGTAAGCGGTGTTATTCCGCCGTATCGAAGCCAACAGATTAATGGAGAGCTCTTCATTCACTGGTGGTATCGATACGTTCTTCGCCGCAAAGCGGCTCAGAACTACTCAACCACCGAGTTTTCTACGCCCAACCCTGCTTCAGCGGAAGATATTCGCCTTGAACAGTCGCGAGTCTCCTGCCCATGATTTGGGCGATCTGTCCAACCTGCTTGACCATCTCGGCGAACTTCTCAGGCTTGAGAGATTGCTTGCCATCCGAAACAGCGTGCGAGGGGTCGGGGTGAACCTCAACGATGAGTCCATCTGCACCTGCGGCAATTGCGGCGCGCGCAACCGCGGCGACGAAGTCGGCATGTCCTGTGGAATGAGACGGGTCAAGGATGACGGGCAAATGAGTCAGGTTTTTCAAAACGGGAATGGCGTTGATATCCGTTGTGTTGCGCGTGGCTGTTTCAAAGGTGCGGATGCCACGTTCGCAAAGCATGACACGATTGTTTCCCCCAGCCAAAATATATTCGGCGGACATGAGCAGTTCTTCAATCGTGGCGGAGAGTCCGCGCTTGAGCAAGACGCTGGTACGCGTCTCACCAATGGCGCGCAGCAGGTTGAAGTTCTGCATGTTGCGCGCGCCGATCTGCAGCACGTCCACGTACTTGACCATCAAATCCACCTGCACCTGCGACATGATCTCGGCCACGATGGGCAGTCCCGTTTTCTCGCGCGCTTCAGCGAGATATTCGAGACCTTTCTCGCCAAGTCCCTGGAATGAATACGGGGACGTGCGCGGCTTGAAGACTCCACCGCGCAATGCGGACGCTCCCGCCTCTTTCACCGCCTGGGCCGTCTCCACGATCTGTGAGCGACTCTCCACTGA
>JAKAMM010000047.1 GCA_021812905.1 Chloroflexota bacterium
TCCCAAACGCTCACGCCCCGTCAGCGTTCCCGCGGTGATATCCCTTCAAGGATACGCTGACGCCACGTCCCTCACAAGTACATTCTAATAACGCAGACCGTTGGGCGGTTGGCCCCAGTCGCTCGTCGGATAAAACTGAAAGGATGAATGAAAATGATGAATCAAGTTACTAATACCGAAACTTCCGACTCCGATTGGAAGAGTCTGTACAGAGTCGGTGGAGCGGCAGCCTTGCTCATGTTTGTGATAACTCTAGTCCAGAGTTTCATCTTCATCGTCTATCCGCCACCCAGCACAGTCATTGACTACTTCACGCTTTTTCAGAACAACAAGATTCTTGGGCTTCTAGACCTTGATCTCCTGTTAATCGTTATCAATGTCCTTTTGATGTTGATCTACCTCGCCCTCTACACTGCCCTTGGACGATTCAATAAATCACATGTGGCAATTGCACTGACTATCGGTTTAGTAGGAACAACTCTCTTCTTTGCATCACGAGAAGCGACTTTCGGTATGCTTTCGCTCAGCAACCAATATGCTGCTGCGACTACTGATGCTCAAAGGGCCATGCTTCTTGCGGCAGGGCAGACTTTACTTACCATCTACAATGGTACTGCATTTGACCTGAGTTATGTCCTTGGCGGGGTAGTCATCTTAATATTCTCCGTTGTCATGCTACAGAGCAATACGTTCAACAAGGCAACAGCTTATGTGGGAATTGTGATGGGAGTATTGATGTTAGTGCCACCTACAGTCGGAATGATAGGGCTTCTTCTATCACTTATTTCTCTCATACCTACACTTATTTGGTTAATCCTGATCGCCCGAAGGCTCTTCCAAATGAAATAAACGCCGCCTACCGATGCGTGCACTGGGGAAGTGCACCGCAGTACTTCGCAGTCAAGCAGTTTTCTGGCTTCGAGTTTTTTCTGCTCCCAAGCCGAGTCCAGCCTGTGCTGACGGGTCGTCTTTCGCTCGCCGTGTCGAAGCACCAGTCCAGCCGTCGCTATCCTTTCAGGGTGTTGCACGAACGCAAACCGTTAGGCAGCCAATCGGCTTTCTACTGAAGGAGGTGTTATCTATATGAGTCCAACCCGCATGTCACGGTTAGAATCAGCGATCCGCGTCGTCCTTGAGTTCAATGAAGCCTTCAACCGTCATGATGTCGCAGGTATGATGCAGCTTATGAGCGACGATTGTGTCTTCGAAAACACTGATCCGGCCCCCGACGGCGCTGTGTACTCGGGAAAGGAAGTTGTAACTCAGTTTTGGCAGGACTTCTTCCGCGAGTCGCCCCATGCCCACATCGAGATCGAGGAGATTTTCAGTTTGGGTTTGGGTCATCGCTGCGTGATGCGCTGGAAATACGATTGGGGAGATGGACATGTTCGCGGTGTAGATATATTCAAAGAAAGAGACGGTCTCATCTGCGAAAAGTTGTCCTACGTCAAGGGATAGTATGGATACGAATAATGGAAGCAACTCTCAAATGGATTTCACTCGAGGACAGTATTATCCGTAGATAGTATTTAGGGCTGCCTACGCCGGCGTGGCGTCCCTTCGCTTCGCTACGGCGGCTGGGACTGCCGCTTCGCGGCGTGCGGCATTTTCACCTGTGCCTGCATGTCCTGGCAGTCAGGTCAGGGCGGCGTGGCGCAGGCAAACATTTTTCCCTGGCCTGCCGGTCAGGGCAGGCTGGCTTCGAGTTTTTCCTGCTCCCAAGCAGAATCCACGCCCACCTGAGAATCACGCGCCGTCTCCCACCGAAAACACGGCACGTTTTCGTTATATCCCGATGAGGAAAAAGACAATTCTCAGTGAGGAACCCAAAGATTCTCGGTGAGAAATGTGGTGTTTCCCACTGAGGAAAGAACCGTTTCTCAGTGAGTATTCCCCTATTTCTCACCGAGAAATGTCCCATCGTGGTTCGGGGGCTGTTTCCCTGAGCGGGCGTTGCCGGAAAGTTCAGTCGGGAGAGTACAGTGGGCTTCGAAAATATTCCGTCACCCATTGAAGGAATTGCGAACTTTGGCGGCAATCTGGCGCCGCGTCATTTTATCGGCGGTCTCAACAGCCGCGATCTGCACGCTGAGTTTTTCACGGACGATACGTTTCTCGAGTTCGAACTTGGCCGCACCCGGGCCGAAGATCAAAACCGAGCCCGCAGTGCGGATCATAGAAATGACCTCGCCATAGAAATGGTTGAGCTTCTCCAAGTATTGTCTGTCGGTGCGGTCCTCAGCGGGGCAGTGTTGCGCCCCATAGGGCGTTTTCGTACGCGCTCCCCCGCGAAAGCGAACGTGTTTTTCCACCCCTGATTCCTGTATCCTGATTTCTTCTGTCCGGCCATCGAGGATGACCATTACTGCCTTTTTATGGTCAATCCAAAGTCCGATGTTTTTTAGCATCGTTCCTCCTTTCCTCGTATGTCCTTCTTGCCCCCAACACCAGTATACGTTTTTTCTGCCTGTCAATGCAACCCCGAATTTACCTCCAAGTTCAGCGCGAGTTGAAATATTTTTCCCAGACGAGTTTTTTCTGCTCCACTGGAATAAACGATGCTTCAAAAGCATAACGATTGCAGGCGGCGATATCCTCCATGCTCATGCCGAGCACCTCGTGGGCGATACGATATTCGTTGTTGACATTGGTCTCCAACACTTCCGGGTCGTCCGAGTTGATGGTGACGCGCACGCCGAGATCGAACAGTTTCTTGAGCGGATGGGCTTCAATGGTCGGCACGGAATTGGTCAAGTAATTGCTCCACGGGTTGACTTCGAGTGTGATGCCGCGCTCCTTGACCGTATCCACCGCGGCCATGTCTTCGATAATATGGATGCCATGTCCGATGCGGTCCGGGCTGACCGTGTTGATCGTATCCACCACATAGGATGCGGGCGTATCTTCGCCGGAATGGATGGTCACTTTCAGCCCGGCATCTTTGGCTCTCAGAATGGGCCTGGCAAAATCACGGATCGGGTATCTCACTTCGCTATCCGCCAGATCCACGCCGATAAAATGCTCCCGGCGGCGGATCGCCCAGTCCACAGTTTTGATGCAGGACTCGACTCCCATGCTGCGCGTGGTGATGGCAATGTAACCAATCGCCATGTCGAACTCGCTCTCGGCCCGGGCTTTGGCGCGCAGGAGTCCCTCCAGGCAGGCATCCCAGTCCAGGTTGTGGCCGCTAAAGGCCCAGTCTGGAGAGAAGCGGACTTCAAACAGCTTGATGTTTTGTTTCGCAGAATCTTCAAATAATTCCCAGGCAATGCGTTCCACAACGTCAGGCGAGGTAATGGCGCTTTGAAAAATCCCAAAGGCTTCCAACACGGCATGCAAATCACGCATCTGGTCCAGGACTTTTACATGTTTGTCCAGTTCAGCGACTTCATAGGATGGCAATTTCAAGCCGTATTGTTTGGCAACGTCAATGATCGTCTGCGTGCGGATGGCCCCTTCGAGATGAATATGAATTTCGGTCTTGCGGAGATCGTTGTAGCGGGCATCAAAGTTTTTCATCGAAACCTGCCTTTTATTCCGGGAATGGTCACAATTTTACCCCCATCCAAAAGCAGTTTTTTTAAATGAAAACAACTCCGAAGTCACATGCATAAGGAGACGAGCCTTCGGAGTTGTTTATTTGATGTTGAGGGTCTAGCTGCCCGCCAGGATTGGGTCAATGATCGCTTTCAGTTCATCAAAAGACGGCGGTCCAACCAGTTTTTTACCGTTCACCACAAACGAGGGTGCGCCCATAAAGCCAAGGTTTTGTCCCTCGGCCAGGCTTTGGTCTACTTTCGCCTTATCCTGGCCTGAATCGAGACATTGGTTGAATTGGGCAACGTCCAGTCCCACTTGTGCGGCATAACTCTTCAAGCTGTTGACACTGAGTGAGGAGGATGCATATAGCAGGTCATGGTATTCCCAGAACTTGCCCTGGTCAAAGGCGCACTGACCGGCCTCCGCCGCTTTCGGGGATTGCGGGGTAATGATCGGGAGATCCTTCCACACAAAGCGGATCTTGTCGCCATAGGTATCCAGCACCTGCTTCAGGACGCCGGAATTATGCCAGGCCCGGCAGGATATGCAGCCGAAATCGCTATATTCAACAATGGAGACTTTGGCCGAGGCAGGCCCGCCCAGGGTCGGGTCAGAGGCGAGACGGGCGGCATCCAACGGTTTGGCGTGGGGACGCGTCAACGTATAGATGATCACAGAGAGAAGGATGACGCCGGTTATACCGTATCCGACTACGGACTGTACGATTTGCCGCGAGCGACGTCTTTCTCGCATGGCTTGTCGTTTGCTTTTATGGGTCTCTTTCGACATAATCTATCCTTGTAATGGTCTTCAGGTTAGATGCAGAGGAGACTTTTTGGTTGCACCGACTCCAGGTTTTGTACACGGATCGGACAGATTGCTTCCGTTCCTTCACGGAAGAATCCGAGGCATCCAATTATCGCCTGGGAAGCATTTTGAAAATTGCTAAGGTTCGCTAACCTTGACCCAATCGAAGGCAGCAGTGACCGGCGTGTTCTCAAAGGAGGACACCGAAAGCCCCACTTTGCCCTCGTTCAGGTTGAAACGGGAGACATCCAATTTGCGGAAGAGTTTGCCGTTCAAATACAGCAAGAGATATTTCCCCTGACAAGTCAGGCCGATCTCATTCTGCACGCCGCCTTTCTTTATGTATTCAGAATCAGACATGGCGATTGGCGTATAGCGCGCCACATCCTTGTCCAGCCATTGACCGTACAGCACGTTATACGTCCCGTCGCCCGAGATATTGAATTCGAACCAGCCGTCCTGTTCACTGTAGCGGCAGATCAGGCCGAGGGAGGCGGGATCCTGGCCCTGGTTCTGCATGAGCGCGTCCACGCGGACGTCAGAATATGTGAAGGAACCGGCAATGGCATAGACCCAGTCGTAGGGCGCGGCCAGGTCAAAGACCAGGAAACCGTTATTCAGGCGGGTCTGAGGCGTGTCCGCACCCCCGGCTTGCAGGATCGCCCAGCGAGACAGTTCGTTGTCAAAATTTTCGGTGAAGTACGGGGATTCCGGTGTTGGGACCAGGGTTGGGGTGAGCGTTGGAACGATGGTGGCAGTCGCGCTTGGAAGCGGGGTATGTGTCGTTGGTGGAAGAGTCGGCTCAAGGGTGGGAATGGGAGTGGCAGGCTGGCAGGCAGCGCACCAGATGATCACGAAAAGATACAAGGGAAACCGGTGGAATTTTTTCATCTACTGATTTTAAACCAGAAGACCACCGCTGAGGAGGCGTGAGATTGGGTACTGACGATCACCAAACCGGCTGGCTTCAACAAAATCCGCGATCAGGATGCAAAGCGATAAAAATCCATGTGCGCCAATTGAAGTCTCTCTACCTTGTGAAAGCCTGCTTTGCTGGCGAGGTCTTCAACCACATCCGGCTTGAGGCGATGCTCCAGCGGCGGTCCCGCCTGCTCATCCTCTCGATAGGGCCATTCCAACACAGCCACCCTGCTTTTTGCCACTCTGCGTGCTTCCTTGAGCGCCTTTAAGGGATCGTCCGTTTCATGGAGCACATGGCCGAGAAATACCAGGTCAAACGAAGCATCCTCAAACGGAATCCCCTCCGCCGCAGTTTCCCTAAACTGCCCGCCTGGAACGTAGCCGCGAGCGACCTCAAGCAATTTGGGATTCGTGTCTATGCCAGCCACCTGCAAGCCCAGCTTGGAGAACGCTTCGGCAAATATGCCTGTGCCGGTCCCCACGTCCAACACACTCTTGACGGTCAAACCTTCCATACTCAAAGCGACAACACGCTCCACTTCGAAGAGAGCCATTCTCTCGGCGGAACGCAATCGGTCAGCCTCGCCATGAAAGCGACGTTCGTGCAAATGTGAATCGTTCAAAGTAACCTCCAAAGTTGAAAATTTGATGTTTATCCGCTCCCAGCAGTTCACTCACTTTACCAGTATGCGGGGACTTAACAAAAAAACAAAAGTTTGCTCCGGCTATCAGCAGAGAGCAACCGATGCTGTTCCGGGATAGCCGTCGGCGAGAAGAGTCGAACATTCTCTTCGATTTTCCGCAACTGAGCATCTACAGACTCGGCAGGGACGCCACCTGGAGCATAAGAAACATAGAGGACATGGGATGTCTCCGGTGAACTAGGAGAGCGATGATCCTGCCCGTAAATAATCGAACAACTGATTCCATTTGCATCTCTCATCACCATGTCGCCGGCGCGGATGGTTTTAGAGTCGCCATTCATTTGTTTGATAAGATCCCCTTCGCGTGATACGTCCATCAAAACCGGTTCCTGCAACTTGGCAACATCATGCCCGGCGGTTAGGATGAACGTCTCCACCTCCGCCATGAAATTTGAATCCACCAAAGGGGACACGTTTGGCAGATCCTTTCCCTTCAATACAATCGACTCAACCTGAAGCAGCACATGATAAGTCTTGTTGAAGCGCTTGTAGTATCGTTCGTAATCTGACATCACGGGCAGCGATAAGAAATCCTGGCGGGTAAATCCCTGGTAGCGTGCCCTCAAGCGCGCCTCGGCCTCCCGTTTTCGAGCACCCAATCGGGGAACTACGTGAGTGTTCTTTACACCTGATAGTTCCAACAGACCGATCACAGCCCCAGGGTGGGCAGTTCGCCATTCATCTGTTGCTGAAATCAAGAGCATGGAAATCTCCACAATAGAGACCACTAGAGCAAGTTACAACTTGCGTCTGCGTGGCATCGCGTTAGGGTAGCGGCATTTTGGCAAAACTTGGACTACTCGTCGAGGCAGGACATTACCCAAAAAACGTTCATTATTCAAGCCGTTCCGACGCCATCCTCCCACACCCGCCGACCATAATAAAGATGCCCCACTTCTTCTCCATCGAAGTCGGCCACGCGGGGCAGATATCCCCATTTTTCAAACCCATTTTCTCCAGCAGATTCAAACCGGCTGTATTGCGTTCCAGCACAATCGCAAAGAGATTCTTAAGCTGAAGCCCAGGACAAGCCGCCATCGCATGTGCGATCAACGCTGTCGCCGCTCCTTTTCGATGATATTCTCGCGCAACGTAATAACTGATCTCTGCTGTATATCGGAGCACCGCACGTCCGGGGCGATAGGTGCTCAAGCTGCACCAGCCTGCAATTTTCTCTTCCACTTCGGCAACAAAAATTGGATATTTCTCGGGTATATGTTCCAGAAACCAGGCCATGCGCTCTTCGACTTGCACCGGCTGTGTATCCGCCGTAGAACGCTGTGATGGAATGGATTGATTGTAGATGTCCACTATGGCGGACAGATCCTCAATCTGGACCAATCGAATGATCATGCTTCACGCTTTTTAGCGGGCATTATGGGCGATTATTCTTCCTGAACTATTTGACAGGCGTTTAATTTTAGATTGGCTTCGTGCATAATGCTTTCAAGTGGAGCAAGGGATGAATTTGCTTTTATAGGCTCAAGTTTTCGAAGTGTCTTTAACTTTTTTAGAACATGGTCTCTGCCTTTTGAAAAATCTATTTCTAATATGGCGTCTTGGTTCCATAGTTTTTCATATAGTTCTTTGAATTTAAGAAACAAGGATGGATCACTTGTAACGATACAAGAATGTAATACTAATTTTTCTCCGAGATCATGGAAACAAAATGCTGCAATCTTACTTGACTCACAAATAACTAACTCAAAATCGTTTTTATCCGCCGTGATTTTTAATACGAGGTTATTACACCCTCTTTCAAGAAACAACCCGACTTGTTCGATTAGAGACTCTTTGTTCTCTTCACTGTTCAGGCTGGTAAGTCGAGTGTAAAGTTCGAGTTTGCTTTGGGGTTCACCTTCGAATGGTTGCCCAAGTATTCGAGAAACTACAGATGAAAAATATCTTTCTTGGTTTTGAATTTTTCGGGAATTAAAACGAGTAACTTGAACTTTTGTTTTTTCTTCTATCGTTAATCTGGTGAGAGCGTCAAATGATGCCTTTTCACCATGGATAAACGCAAATCGAGTAGTTTCATCAATCTTTTTTGAAAGCGTGTCAGATTGATTGTCAACAGATTTCTCTAATCTTTTAACGATTTGGGCTGAAAATGCAGAAATAATCGTATTGATTAATAAAAATATTCCTCCAACAATCGCGACACCAATTTCAATGTTCATTTTGCATCCTTTTGCTAATTTTTGGGGTTGCCTGCTAACGATTTGCGTTCGCGCAGCGCCCTGTAAGAGTAGTGGCATTGGGGTGGGACTTGTACTCCCCATTGACCATGAGCCCTCAGAAAGGAGAACGGGACATTGCCTGGCTGTGGAAGGCTACAGCGTCCTCCACAGCCTTTGCATTTCGAACCGTTTTTTCAGCCCTTGATGCTGATACTCATCAGTAGCCTGTTTTATGGTAACAAGGCAAAAGCCCCTATACAGCACTACCATTGGTTAATATATTTTTTAGGTTATTTGCAGACCAAAGCGGAACACCAACTTGAATAACTAACTGAATGGGTATGCAAAGAATACCCACAAAAACAGCCAGCAAAAGTGAAATGGTAATCCCTGCAATTAAGTCGTATATTATCCACAAGATAAGACGGAGTACACCGTCATTAGTCCGCCCTGCATACATATACCCAATTCCCAACAGGCCAAAAAAGCCACCCACAAGTTCAATAAGGAATGCAGTGTTTGCATCCTTATTTGTTTGGGATATTGCGCTTACTCTGCCAGATGCAAGGCAAGTGCGACAAACCAACCTACTCTGCATTTCTATGGAGCATTCTCCACATATCGGTTTTCCACAAGCGGTGCAAGTTCCTACAGCTTCCTTTTCAGGATGAATATAGCAGTTCATTATGTTTTCTCCTAGGTGATGATGGTGAGGCAAAGTTCAGTAAGAACCTTGTTGGAGCAGAGAAAGTATGAAAGTACCGATTACGAACATAAGATAGCACAGCACCAAAGCGCCATAAATAATTGTAAACACCATGCCCAGTGTCTTTCCTGCGTTAGCCAGTTGCATACCTTCCTGATTGAGATTGTCCTGAATTTGTTTTTGTGCAATACTTCCTGTTATCCATGCAGGAATTGAGAAAAATAAACCGCCGCATAGCCCTAATATGCCAAGTATTAGGCTAACAATGGCAAGAGGGTTGCTTGATTTACCTGGCTGAGTTTGAATGCGAGTTGCGTTTCCTGTAGATAGACAACTTTGGCAAGTCATTCTGCCTGCAACATCAACTGAACAAGTTTGACATATTGCCTTACCGCAAACTACACAAGTAGCCGCTGCTTCAATTTCGGGATGATAGTAGCATTTCATTTTTCTCCTTTAGTAAATACCCTGATGAAAAAGATACAGGCCGACTATATCTTATACGAAACATTTCCACATAAGTCGGGCCTTATGCGGAAACACTCCGCTAACACCCTTTATATGGCAAAAATCATGACAAGTCTGCCAGGTAAACTTTATTCATCGATTTCTAAAATCAGGAGTATTACTCTAAAATCCCAGCACTGTGCAACAATTATATAAGCCCAACGTCTAAAAAGCAATGGTTTACAGGCAACCCAATCGCGGTGATCTTCGCTACGGATCAGTCCTGCCTACATCTTCC
>JAKAMM010000048.1 GCA_021812905.1 Chloroflexota bacterium
CGCCACGGCCACCGAGAGCCAGTGATACGGCTGGCTGGCGGCGATAGCGACCAGGATGAGAAGCATTGCGAGGGTTCTCATGATCAGTCTCCTTTTTGGGAATGGTTAAATATTTCCAGTGGGAGTGCATGATCACGCATCCGCGCAGTCCGGTGTATCGGTATCTTTTCATTCCACATCCACACTTGCCCAGCATGGGGCGCTGGTATACACGGCTGCATCCTCGCGCACCAGTGTAACAATCGCGGAATACAGGTAGTCTCCCTGCTGTCGTCCGGCGGATGCTGCGATGTTGATCGCTTTGCCGTTCACGATGATCAGACGTTGATACGCCTTGAGAGCAAATGGCGCAGAAATCTTGACGGTTTTTACGGTTGTGGTATCATCTGGGTTGAACATTTGTTCCACCTTAGACCGTCTGGTTGCTGCCGGACGGTCTCGTGTTTTACCGGGCCTCTCACCCCGGTGAGTCCTCGCTGTGGAGCGGAATCAAAACGGGCGCCGCCCTGGGAAAATCCCAGAGACAGCGCCCGTTTTTGATTTAAGGGGATATTCAATTGTTCTATTGTTTCAATATGCCTCCTGTGTAGGGATGGGACGATTTATGAATACGTTCGAATTGCCGACACAGCCCTATGGTTTCAGGGCGTGTCGGGATTTGCATCGAGCATGTTGACGAGACCTGAACCTGCCTCATGCCGCAAGGTTTTTTATTCCTACTTCCCATTTGATTGTGTACCATCCTTGCCTGCGAAATTTAGAGACAGATATTTTCAACATGCCGACTTCTTGTATATCTGGTGCTGGAAATGCGATGGATATGATTTTGAATTCGTGAGTATGGTTTCCTTTCAGATAGTGGGATATGGAGGATGGATACAACGGAAGAAGCCCGGCGAATAGCTGGGCTTCTATAGAGAGGGGATGGATTGTGGAAAGTAGGAACGGTCGGGATTATAGGGATGATGAAGAGAATTGTCAAAGCACGTAGGCGGCAAAAGCAATTCAATTCGCCCTTATGAGACGTTTTTCACGCCCCTATTACCTATGGGTGGACTTTGTATTGGAGAGGCGGTTAAAGCGGGTGCCCTAATTACCGAAATCAGAATCAAATTCAGATCATGTATTTTATTAAGAACGCCGAACAAAGCCGCTTGATCGGCTAACAGTCCGGTCAATGTTGTCTCACCGTTGGTATCATTGCAGATAGTCAATCCTTCAAACCATTCGGACCAGCGATCCGCCAGTTGACCTTCCACACGAAATTCGTAAACGCGAGGTGCGTCCATGTCAATGAAATCTATTGGAGCAGCAGCGGGCGGACACCTTCTGCCCAGTTGCGAACAACATTCCAATCACGACGATCACCTTTTGGAAAAATTCCAAGGGTAACGACCACGCGTAGCAGCAGGGTATCAAAAGTCAGCGGCAGTTTATGGAAATCCAGCATCCCGGCAAAAAGGCCTTCGCTAAGTGGTCTCACTTGCATGCGCACAGGTTGTATCCACTCTTTCACCACCTGTCGATACTGGTCAGTATTAGACATCGCCAGGGTGATGCATACTGTAAAGGTGGCGAAAGGCTTCTGTCGCAATTCAGATCGATGGGCCTGAACAAATTGCATCGCCTCCGGCAGCCATTTCGATTTTCGTATGGCACTGCCGGCCACCACTGCCCGGTATGGAGTCAGGTCTGTCACTTCCTGCATCGGAAGCACATCCACTTGTGCGCCGTTTTGGGCCATTGTTTTGCCAATCGCTTCTGCGATCTCAGCAGTGGAACCGGCCCTGCTGGCATAAGTGATTAAGATTTTATCGTTCATTGATTTACCTTTTCATATTGAGAAAATTATGTTTCATGATTTTGGAATTTGATGCTGAATATCAAGTTCCAAACAGGATCAAAGATATCTGTACTTTCACTGATCGGTTATTCGTTTTCTCGCTCTAAAATAAATTGCAATCCCCACGGCAAGCAGGAGAAGATCCAAAACAGTCATAAAGAGAAAACCGATTCCTGAATTTTCCAGACCCAGTCCAACGAGTGACGAACCATCAAAGAAAAGCGGGAGGTTGGAATGCATGAAGAAGTCCAGTAGCCAGTGACTAAGGACTACCAGCCCGATCATGCCGCTTGTCCGTCGGTCCCGATAAAAAAGAAAAGCAATGGCAGCGGCGATCATCGCCCAGATCACGGACATGAAAAGCCCATGCGACCACGGATTTGAACCGGGTGTCAGATATTTAACTCCCTGATTAAAATCCATGACTGTGATGACCGCTTTTGACTCAATGCCGGCAGACGAGAACAAGAAATAAAGGATGTCGTTTGTCTCACCGGCTATGAGTAACACCCAAAGCGGTACTTGGGGAGTAACAGACTTCGCCGCCAACCCGGGCGCGAGGTGACCTATTCCTGACATCGGTTTTATCCTGCCTGTCTTGAAAGTTGAAAGAGCCTGCGGGAAACCAGTGCAAACCAGGTCAAAGCCAGAAGTCCGCCAATGGATCCGAAAAAATAAAAAGCGATGGTGTAAAGAGCGGGCACAAAAGTTGCCAGGATCGTGAATAAGGATAAAAACGTAAACCCAACGATCCCAATCCAGACATTCACTTTTCCAAAAATCCCGCCGCGCAGCATAACAAACGAGATTGCAATCGCCGCAATGCTGCCGAGAAAAAGACCGATAAAAGAGCCCGGTGTAAAATCTTCGCCGCGAGCCAATACTGATTCACCTGCCGCTGTCAATATTGTCTTTTGTATATCCGTGTCTGCCAGCGCATATTTATTGGATAAAACAAGAAGCGGGATGGCCGCATTATTGGATATGTAAATGGACATGCTGATCAGAAATACGATCATTGCCAGGGCGGCATAAACTGCCTGCCTTTTACGATGAGCCGCAAATAGCGCGAAATAAACCGGCAGCATGGCGATCAAATAAAGGATATTTAAGATGCCAAGTGAATATAAGCCTTTAAACCAGTTGTCTTGAAAAACAGCGAACCAGGTGGTTGCGGATTTGGTGCCGTAGGTAACGATCTCCGTTCCTCCAAATCCAAGAACGACATCCAGCATGTTAGCGAACATGGCTGTTAAGGCAGCGACCGCTCCGACCTTATACAACCAATTCCATTGGAAATCGATTCTCTCGATATTCTGTTTTTCCTGACCGATGCTCATAACTTTTGTGTTCATTTTATTGCTCCTTGTATATTTCAAGATACAGTACCCAGTTGGAAGAGTTTTCGGGCAACCAGGATATTCCAGATGAAAAGAAACAGGACAGAAAGAATGGAGATGTAGATGCCAACTATGGGGATATACAGGCCGAAGTCGCATACGCTGGATGCGATCCGTATGTATGCCGTTGTCTTGCTGAAGATATCGGTTTTCAACATGACGAACGAGATGATCAAGCCGGCAATGGAACCGAGTATGTAGCTGATGTGAAAGGTGGTGCCGTGGAAGCTGGCCAGCTTCGCCTCTCCAGCCGCCAGGAACACTGCCCTTAGCGCATCAGTATTTGCCGCGTAGTATCCGTTGCTTAGGTATAGCATTTCGAAGGCAGGTCTTGCAGCAATGAAGCACATTACCCCAATCAAACTCAAAGCCAGGTAGAGGGCCGTCCAGGACGGGCTGACCTGCCTGAGCAGTATGAAGAGCGCAAGAGCCAGCGGGATGAAAAGGATCATGTAAACGATCATCAAGAGTTCAAAATCAATCAACCCAATCAGCATGTTCCTTTGAAAGAGCATGAACCATTCGAGTGTGGTGCCATCAAGCGGCTGCGGCGCGCTCATGAAAACGATGAGTTGAATGATGATGATCAGGACCATCAGGAGGGCTGATATACCGCCCAGATTGTAGAGGCTTGCCCATGCTGAATTGACATGTTCAGTCTTGGATTGATGTGTAGGGTTTGTTGCCGTTACAGTAGTCATTTTTTCTCCTTATTTTTGTCTTGCACACAATATAGACCCTTGGAGGGGAAATGTCACTATACTAAGGTGGTGCTTATTTTTTACAACAAAATAAGAGGAGGTGTACTTTGGTACACCTCCTCTTATAAAAAATCAGATTGGGATAGATGGAATTTATTTGTCCGGGGAAAGCAATCCAAACTGACGCGCGTGGGCAAGCGCCTGTGTGCGGCTGTTGACATTCAACTTGTTGAAGATATTACCGGTATGCTTCTTCACCGCGCTCAGTGAAATGACGAGCTTGCCTGCTATCGTTTGATTCGAATCACCGATCGCGATAAGGTGCAGGACTTCCAGTTCACGCGGAGTCAATGACTCTACCGGAGACAAAGACTCATCCACTGGTATTGCCTGTTCGTCCTGTGCTGTTTTGAAATATCCTGCTTTTGGAAAAGCAGCCAGAATGCCGTTGACGTAATTGGGTTGAACTAATCCCAGTAGATTGCGCTTAAGCAGAATGGTCAGGGATTCGGAAATTGGTAACCCCTCTTCAACAAATATGCTAATGAATCCTTCCGGTTCCGCCAACTCCAGAGCTTTGGCGGCATCCTCCAAGCTATGCTGATCATCTCCAGCCTCGGCATACATTTGACTGCGCAACAGAAGCGTTTCCAGCGCGATGGGAATATGCTGGCATTGCAGCTCCCCGGCAAGAACGACTGCTGCAAGTTCAATCCCGCGCCTTAAGTTCATCCTATCTTGTTTTGCTTTGGACTGGAACAAGAGAACACGTAATGCGCTGTTATAGAGCAACCCGACTGGGTGGGTGACAATGGAACCTGGCGCAAGATTAGGAAAGACAAATTCATCGTTGAAGCTGAAGCCTTCCGCCTTAAGCAGGGCTTGTGCCTCAGGTAGACGGTTCAATGCAAGATCAACGCGAACCTGTTGGGAGATGATTTCCTCCCGGATCATGGCTGGCGGGATTGCACGCGCAAGCTCGCCTGCCTTCACCATCTCATGCGCAGAAGATGTCCAATCTCCCTCCATCTGGAATATACGGGAGAGTATCACATGGTTATAAATCTCCGGGTCGCTGTAACCGTTCAACCCGCTGGCTTGAATGGAGCGCAGAAGATAATCGCGGGACTGATCAAGTTGATGCCATTGATAATGGATCTGTCCAAGTTCTCCGTACAAGGTTGCGCTAAAGGGAGTTGATTTACCGGACGCCTCCAGCCGTTTAATTCCCTGCGAAGCAATTTCAAATCCAAGATGGAGTCGTCCCTGTTGCAACACCATTTGTGCCTGTCCGGAAGTACCCAGAATTTCGGCAACGAAATTTCCTGTTGCTTGCGCATCCCGGACGATCCATTGGAACATCTCGGCGGCGTGATCATAATCAAGCATCCGCTCATAGGCCGAGGCCAGGTTGGCATAAAGCATGCTCCGCACATGAGTATCCGCATCAGGCAGGATTTGCAACGCCCGATTGGCCAGATCCCGGCTTTCTGCTGATTTGCCTTGCATGCCCAGCAGCTTGGATTGTATGGCAAGCCATTCCCCCAGAAGAGAAGGATCCTGGGCGCTTACTTCTGGAGAAGAAAAGATGATGGACAACCGTTCCAGATAAGGAGTTGCCTGGTCAAAAGCGCCGGGTAATAAATTCATCCAGGCGAAAGCCATGTTGACTCTGGGACTCTTTTCAAGATACTCTTGGGGAATGGATTGCAGCCAGCCAGCCACGGTTCTGACATAAGCCTGCAAGATCATCGGCAAGGCAACTTTTTCAACAAGCTGCACGGCAAGTGGATAATCCATAGCGGCCAGAGCGTGTTCAATCGCATCAGGGATCATGCCGGACTGCTCATACCAGGTTGCGGCGCGCTGATGCAGGGTTGCAATAGCTTCTGCCGGCAGACTATGGCGCAGGCGGGCTTTGAGCAAATCCGCAAATAGGTGATGATAACGGAACCACTCTCCTTCATCGTCCAGAGGAAAGACAAAGAGGTTTGCCTGATATAGATCCTTCAGCATGGTTTGACTTTTCGAATGTCCGTTGACTGCATCACAAAGGCTGGCGTTCAGACGCGCAAGAATTGAAGTTTGCAGTAAAAAAGTTTTCACTGCTTCCGATTGATGTTCCAAAACCTCTTCGATCAGATACTCTGCCACATAGACATGGCTGCCGGTGAAGGCTTTGATGAACTCACTTAAATCGCTGCGTCCCTTCATCGAGATCGCGGCAAGCTGCAGGCTGGCGATCCAACCTTCGGTGCGGGCTTCAAGAGCGGACACATTCTCAGCGGAAAGATTCAAGCTCATGGCTTGATTGAGAAATACGGCTGTCTCGTCTGTTGTGAAGCGCAAATCCACCGCGCGGATTTCGATCAATTGATTGCGCGCGCGAAAACGTGCCAGCGGCCAGGGTGGATCGACACGGGTGGAAAACACAAGATGTAGTTTCTCAGGGAGATGATCGAGCAAAAAGGATAGGGCTGCATGGATCGATGGGTTGTGAATTTCGTGATAGTCATCGAGAACCAACACAAGATCATTCTTCAATTTGACGAGGTCATTGATGAGTAGTGTGGGAATGGTTTCGTCGGGCAATGGCTGGGGAGATTGAAGCAATGCCAGACCAGATTCGCCAACTCCACGCTGAATAGTTTGACAGGCGGTGATTAGATAGGTCCAAAACCGGATCGGGTCGTTATCCCCTTCATCCACAGACATCCAGGCAACCGGGCGCTGGAGTTCAGTTACAAATTCGCCCAGCAGGGTGGTTTTGCCAAAACCTGCCGGGCCGGACAGTAATACAAAACTGCTTGGACGCTTTACAGCAGCGAGCAGTTTTTTGGTCAGGCGCGGTCGTGAAACACCATTCGCCCGTGTGCGTGGAATATGAAACTTGGTTGAAAGAAGCGATATAGACATGATTTATATACAATCACGGTTATAGCCCCATAACCTCTAATGAGAATGCCCAAGCCATTCGAACATGATCATTATACTTTTATTTTGATGGTGGGCTTGATTTATTCCCATCTTCATACGGTACAAAACTATTCGGAAATTCCCAAGGCTTCAAAGATTTCATAAGCCTTGAAGACTCCATTGCGTGCATAGTCTGTTGCCTCATGTAGAACGCCCGCCTTCATCAATTTTTCAACATATCGTTTCGCCGCCATGTAGGGCATATCAATCCTACGCGTCACTTCTTCTTACCCTTTTGCTTTACCACCCAGTTTATGTCGGCAAGTTGATACTTCTCTGCCAGAGCGCGGTCAACAGGAAATTTGGGAACCAGACGTATGGAGCCATCCTCCTCAACAAAGATTTCAAGAAGGTCGCCCTCATTCAACTTTGCTTTTTGACGGACTGAGGCCGGCAGGGTAATTTGCCCGTTGCTGCGGACTTGTAAATATTCAGGCATGGTTTTGGCGCTTTCTCTAAATCTGATTTCTTGATTTCTCATATATCATAACGGTATAAATAACCAAATATCACAATATGGGCAGCTCAGTAAAGTAAAATCCCGCATTTTCTCGTAATAGCGAGATCCCAGGTAGATCAACTGTGCGGAATCCCCTGTCAGAAGAAGCGTCAGTGAAACTGTGCTTATTAATTTCGTTGTCAATCATGTGCAGATAATTTCCTGTCTCCCTTTATAGTATGTATCTTTTAGCAATTCATGAAAAAACATCAATCTTTGATCGACATCAACTGGCTAACTCCGTTTACTCCTGTCGCGGAAAAAATCTTTCCAAAAATTGGGCGGGGGTCAGGACAAGCATGTTTTTTCCAAGCAAAGGTTTATAATGCCGCAAATTGCCGGTGACCAAGGCTTCGGCCTCTGAGGTGACGAACACCTCTGCAAACATAACATCATCCGGGTCCGTGAATCCCTCCATCGAGAGGCTTTCGGACTCGATGTAATGCCCTGCAACCTCAATGTGATTTACGACAGCAAACGCTCTTGAGGGCTGGATATGCAATTCTGGACGCGACAGAACCTCCTCATACTCTCCAAGAATTCGATTATCGTAAGCTACAAGGACCTGATCCCCCAGAATCAAGTCAAGAATTTTTGCCGGCGCGCCCCTGGAGCTAAGCAGGCCGCTAATCAACACATTCGTATCCAGTACGATCGTCAACATCAACGCTTCCGGTCTGCCCTGGTTTTTTTAATGATGGCATTGACATCCTTTAATGCCATTTTGTCCAAACCATCTCTGCGTGCCTGGCTGCGTATCGAGCGTGCGGCCATTTGCGCCCTTAGGCGGGACACCATCAAAAGAATATCCTGGACATTCTCGTCATCCAGGTTGATCATCATGGCGAATGGTTTGTTGTCTACAGTAACAACCAATTCGCCTTCGCTGGCCAGCTTTTTTCGAAGAGCGGAAGGTTCATTTCTTAAATCTCGGTACGGTACAAATTGCATGAGGCACTCCTTTCGTAGCATCTTTCGCTACACTATCTTACTCGATTTCCAAAAGCCGGTCAATCCATCAACACCTGTGAAAATTCCGGCCGCCTCTCGCAGGGATTTCAATAATTGGAAGTCAACGATGTATCAATCGAATCTTTGATTCTGCAAAGGATAATATTTATTCTTCTCCAACCTGATCTGTGCTTTTAACGAAGCGGATATAACATCCTCCAGACCCGCCTATGAGGGCTTTTCGCAAAGCAATAAGCGAAATTTTATTGATTTTTTTGGCAGTAGTTTTTATGTGCTGTTAACATGAATAACCATAACACCAGTTTATGGGTGTAAGTGTGAATATGGAATTGGGGGCAATACAGGACTGAAATCCAATTTCAAATAAAAAACTACCGATACAGTTAGCGACACACCCGCTCCACCGTGGGATGTGCAAATGTATATTCACTGCCATGAGCGAGACATACCAGTCCAAGCGGGAACGATGGCAGCGGCTATTTGAAACCTTACCAGTCGGCCTGCGCGAGCAAGTATCCCTGCGTAATGTGGAAGCAGTTGCAGCCCTCCCACCACAGGCACAGGAAAGATTGGCGGAAGCCATTCAAGCCGGTCTCAAGCGTTTGCCGCGCGCGGTGGAGCAGTTGAGGGTCAATCCAGAAACTTGCGTTGCAGATCTGCTTAATCCACCTACACTGCCCGTTGCAGATTCATCCTCGGCAGAGCCGGATTTCCCAGGGCACATCCAAAATGAATTAGCCGACTTGATTCAACAATGTTTCCCTGACATGCCACGCATGTCGGCAGAAGCCCTGGCGAATTCCGATGTGATGGATGTAGCTCGAACCATCGCACAGGCTCATCACCAGTTATTCAAGTCGAATCATTTGCGAACAGACTTTGTAGTGATGGTCCTGTATGGGCTGATGCGTCAATCTCTGGAAAGTCTC
>JAKAMM010000049.1 GCA_021812905.1 Chloroflexota bacterium
ACAGCAAGCAGTGCCAATCCAAATGCGGCCACTGCACTAAATATGTTGAAGGCTGCCAGTACGATTGTTCGCCGGTCAAGGCTGCGAGTTTGCACTATTTCTCCTCGATGGTCACGTTGATGATCTTGTCGCCGGGCGGCAGTCCCGCTGTCTTTGAAGGATCGCGCGGAGTCAGGCTTTCCAGGACATTCATGCCCTGGATAACCTGTCCGAAAACTGTATAAGCTCCGTCAATTTTTGGCTGAGGCGCAAAGGTGATAAAGAATTGACTCCCGTTCGTATCGGGGCCGGAATTTGCCATGCCCACCACGCCGGGCTTATCGTATTTCAGATCACTGATTTCATTCTTGAAGAAGTAGCCCGGCCCGCCGCGTCCGGTCCCGCTTGGGTCACCGGCCTGTGCCACAAATCCGGGGATGACGCTGTGAAAGGTCACGCCATTGAACCAATTGTTCTGCGCCAGGAATACAAATGAATTCACAGCCAGCGGCGCTTTATCGGGGAATAACTGGATCACGATATCGCCCTTCTCTGTGTGAACAGTTGCAATGTATTGTTTAGCCGGGTCAATCGTGAACGGCGGACAAGATTTGAATTCATGCGCGCCCAATGCGATCAGGCTGATGGTCGCGTCCAGGCTGGTGTAATCGAGAACGTAGGCCTGCTGCAGGCTGCCATTAACGAAAACCACCGGCAATGATTTAATGCCCAGTTTCACTGCCGCATCGCGCATCGACTGTGCGCGGGCCACCGTTTCGGAACTTGTCAGGTCGGCCTTGAATTTGGCTCCGTCAAGTTCCAACTCTGAAGCCTGCCTCACAGCCCACGGCTCGAAAGTGGCGGCAGTTAAACTGATCCAGTCGTTATATTTGGAACGCAGGATGGCGCGCATCTCCCAAAACTTATTCTGATTGCCCGCCGCGATGAGGGCCTGCACGGTGATCTCCGATTTGTCCAGCAGGCTGGTGGCTGCAGGCAATGGACGAAAGACCACGCGCACATCGTTGGGATGATTCGCCTGTAATTTGTCGAGAATATCTCCTAACACCTGGCATTGCCCCGATTGAAATTCACAATACACAGTCAACGTGGTTGAAGCATCCTCCGGTCCGCGCACGTAGTCGGCGGATGTGATGGGCGGCAGTGCGGACGAGGCTTGTGGTGTTGGTTCGGTAGTGATGGCAGAACAACCGACGTTGGTGTTCGGCGTAACAGGAACGAGAGTCGGTGCATGTGTGGGTGTGGCTGTCGCGGCCGACATCGAAGAACAGGATGTGAGAAGAAGCAATGTGGAAAGAAGAAAAAATGTTTTTGTGTGCATGATTAATCCTTATACTATGTCTTTGCGAGGGCGTTCTTTGCCCGAAGCAATCTCCTATTATTGGGGGATTGCCACACTGAAAATATACAGTGCAGGCGCTCGCTTTGCTCGCTCGCAATGACATCATCTTTATTGTCCCACTGACTTCTTCAATTCATCAAATGAGGTCATCCACGCAATGTGGTTGATAAAATCTGCCAGCGATTTGCTTTCAGCGCGCAGTTTACGTACCGCCGGGCCGACCGGGTCTTCACCTGCCGCGCCGCCGGGCACGTCTGCGTATGCGCCATAAAATGCGAAGTAAGCCTGATTTAATTTACGAATGGTGTATCCATTTTTCACGAAAAGCTGCCGTCGTTGTTCCATGTATGCTTCGGCTTGCGTGATCTTGCCTGCAGCCAGTAATGAATCGGCAGTGACGCGCGTGGTGTGCATCTCGGCGCGGAAGTCAAAGGGTGGGCGCGGTATATCTCCGGGGTTGGGATGGTTCTGGGGAAGCGCGACCAGATTGAAGTCCGCAAGAGAAGCGCTTTTAAGTTCGGGATAGTAACGTCTGATAACTTCCGCTCCGATTTCGGTCCCGGAAATGTCGGCGGTTGTTTCGTTCATCGTCCGCAGTTCGGGCGTGTGATCGTAGAGCAATCCAAGCGGACGAAGCTCAAGGTAGTTGTGAGTCCATTCGTGGGCGATGGTATCGACCAGCCATGAGAGATCGGTGGTGCGCATGATCATGGTGGGATATACGCCCACGCCGCCGATTGGCACAACCAGGGCGGAAACGTCCATGCCTTTTTGCACCTGGTCTTCAAGTGCCACTTGTTGTTCAATGCTGAGGTCGGGCAGGACGGAGATGTTGGCGATCTGCTCGATGTGATTGCGCGGCGAGACGATCAGCGCGTTGGGCACCGGGGACGAATGAAATAAAATCGTTGGGATCGGCTGGCCGAGCGTGGTGAGACCGAAATCTGCGGCCACTGTTGCAACTTGTTTTTGCAACACCGCTTCGGCGAATGGCGCGAGCTCAGCCTGTTGCTTGTATAAATCTGTGAGTTGAGCACGGATTACTGTGGATGAAGCTTCTTTATCCTTGATGGACGCGTCCGCATAAACACGATTAAGCGCGGCTTCGCCTTGTATGATCTGTTGTATGACTTGCAGATAAGTGGTGACGGCCACTTTGCTCGACTCGTTGTCGAGATAACCGGGGATGCCAGCCGCGCCTTGTTCGATTTTTATACCCGTCGCATTGAGCATCCATGCGACGTAATCGAATTCAATATCACGGGTGTAGGCGCGTACTCTGTCAATCGTATCAACAGGGCGGGGGGCGCTGGATGTTAGCAACAAGAGACAAATAATAACAATAATCAACCGTTCAAGAATGATACCCAGGCGATTTAACATGGCGACGATTATAACCATAATAGTTTAGCCCCCGATAAGAACGGATTTAAATTACGATAGAGGCACAACATCCCTTCGACAAGCTCAGGGCAAGCGTTGCGCCTCTATCGTAATACCCTCCCCTCAGGAGGTTATTTTTTGTTTTTTTAGGTATTCATCAATTGCCAGCGCGGCCTTGCGTCCGCCGACCATGGCTGTGACGACCAAGTCCGGGCCAGTGGCGCAATCGCCGCCGGAGAACACGCCTGCGCGCGAGGTCGCGCCGGTAGCTTTGTTCTTGACTGTGATCAAGCCATAATCGTGGACTTCAAGTTCAGGTGTGGTCTTGCCAATGACCGGGTCTGGCCAATAACCGAGCGCCAGAATGGCTGTATCGCAAGCAACACTGAAGTTGGAACCTTCCACGGGAATGGGTCTGCGGCGGCCCTTGGCATCCGGTTCGCCCAATACCATTTCAATACATTCGACCGCGGCCAAGCGTCCATCTTCACCGGCAATAAATTTCACTGGCTGAGTCAGAAAGCGATACTTGGCGCCTTCTTCGCGCGCCATCTTGCGATCTTTCTTGCCGCCCGGCATTTCTTTTTCTGTGCGGCGATAGAGGCAGGTCACTTCGTCAGAGCCGAGCCGCAGGGCGGTGCGTAAACAATCGGAGGCTGTGTCGCCGCCGCCGATAACCACGACGCGATTGCCAACCGTCAGCGGTTCTTTCATGTTTTCAGGCAGCAGGTTTTTATCCACGTTACCGCGGATCAAGAAGTCAGTGGCTTCGTAAACGCCGGGCAAATCGGTGCCGGCAGCATCTTCCATTTTTGCGTCGATCTCAGAGCCAACGCCAATGAAGACCGCCTCGAAACCTTCGGCAAATAATCCATCGATGGTCTTGTCTTTGCCAATGTAAGTATTGGGAACGAACTTGACACCGGCACGTTCGAATTCTTCCCATTTTTCAGTCCACACATCTTTTGGAAGTTTGAAATTCGGGATGCCGTACACGAGCAGGCCGCCGGGCGCAGGCTTTGACTCGAAGATGGTAACTTCGTATCCTTTTTGGACGAGGAGGTCGGCGCAGGCCAAACCGGCTGGTCCGGCCCCGATAACGGCAACCCATTTCCCGGTCGGCGTTCCGAGCGGAATTACATATCCGGCGGTGCGGCGTTCATAGTCAACGGCAAAAGTTTCGAGCTGACCCGTCAACACAGGCTGTTGATGTTTATTGAGTACACAGGAGCCCTGACAGAGCGCCTCATGCGGGCAGACGCGTCCACACACCTCAGGCAGGGAACTGGTTTGATGATAAATGTTGGCGGCCTCGACAAATTTTCCCTGCTCGATCAGCCACATGGCGGAGGGAATATCGTTACTGGTGGGGCAGGCTAACATGCACGGCGCGGGGTCGGGACAATGAATACAACGCGCCGCTTCCGTCATGGCGCGTTCGGGATCGAAACTGATAACTACGTCGTCGAAATCGCAGGTGCGAACTTCAGGTGGGCGCAGATCAAGATCAAAAAATGGTTTGTTGGCGCGTGCTTTGCGATCAATATCAAGAAATTCGCTTGGAACTGCCTGCATACGTCCTCCGACGGGGGGCTAAAAGGTCTTTCATTTCATCATACCCAATGCGCTTGTATGGACACAGGCTCTAATGTCACCAATGCGGACGACAATCATCACAATTTTATGTCATTGAGTTTGTCCTCATTTTAAATATCCCAGTTTCATTCGCGCGCTGGGGATCGGATTCTTTGTGTAGTATAATGTCGGCGCTCAACGAGTAAATTTCCACCAGAGTGGTTGTAAGGAGTTCCTATGTCCGGTCATTCCAAATGGTCCACCATCAAACGCAAAAAGGGCGTGGCCGATGCTAAACGCGGCGCTATCTTCACTCGTCTCGCGCGTGAAATCGTCATGGCGGCCCGCGACGGCGGGAGCGATATTGATTCGAATTTTCGCTTGCGTCTCGCAGTGGATAAAGCGCGTGCTGAGAACATGCCCAAAGACAACATTGAGCGCGCCATCAAGCGCGGTTCTGGTGAGGATAAAGAAGGCACGATTTTTGAGCAGATCATGTATGAAGGGTATGCCTCGCATGGCGTGGCCGTGATGGTCGAGTGTGTGACAGATAATCGCAACCGCACTGTTTCCGATCTGCGCCACGCGCTTTCGAAGGCCGGCGGCAGCATGGGCGAAATCGGCTCGGTGGGCTGGCAGTTCGAGCGCGTGGCTTACTTCTCTTTTCCCTCCACGGAAATGAATTATGATAAGGCATTCGAGTTGGGCATTGAAGCGGGTGCGAATGATGTGATTGACGATAACGATACGATCGAGATCATCGGCCCGGTTGAAACATTCAAGGTTATTGCGGATCGCCTGCATGCCGCGGGTGTTCAACCCGATGAAGCCGGCCTGCGCATGCTCCCCAAACAGGAGATGGAACTTGGTGTCGAAGAGACCATGCAGGTCATGAAGGCGCTCGAAGCCATCGAAGAATTGGATGATGTGCAGAATGTCTTCTCCAATTTGAAGATGTCCGAAGAAGCTCTGGCTGCTCTCGAAGCCGCGTAAAAATTGAACCGCGAAGAGCGCACGTGTGCCTGCGGCCCAGTGCAGGCAAAGGCCGCGAAGATTGTCAAAAAGAATCTTTGCGTTCTTGGCAGACTGCGCGGTTTATTATTTGAACGATGACACTCGCCCTCGGTATCGACCCCGGCACAGCAACCACAGGCTACGGACTCGTGCGCCTCGAACTGGGCGGGGAACTGGCCGCCGTTAAATTTGGTGTCATCTTAACCCCGGCCCACACCCACGACCACAAGCGCCTGCTGGCATTGTATCGCGAACTCAAGGAATTGATCTTTCTCCATCGCCCCGATTCGGTCGCGGTGGAGAAGTTGTTTTTCCAGCGCAACATTTCAACTGCCATCACAGTCGGACAGGCGCGCGGGGTAATTCTGCTGGCGATTGCCGAGGCGGGACTCGACGTGGGCGAGTACACCCCGAATGAAGTCAAGCAGGCTGTTGTTGGCTATGGCTCGGCGGGCAAGAAGCAAGTCCAGGAAATGGTACGGACCTTGTTGGGGTTGACCGAAATTCCCAAACCCGACGATGCCGCCGATGCGTTGGCGGTTGCGATCACGCACTTGCATACTAAGAGATATTAACATGTCATTGCGAGGAGGCGTTTTTTGCCGACGAAGCAATCCCTAATTACAGGGTGAATACTCCTCGGTGGGACTTATCAGTCCAATGGGAGATTGCTTCGCAAAGACCGCTTGCAATGACATATAATTAGCCCCATGATAGCAACTCTGCGCGGTGAAATCATCCAGATCGAAGATAACGCTCTTGTTGTCGAAGTCGGCGCCGTGGCAAGACATCTGGCCGAGGCCGCCTATTGGATGCTCAGAAAGCATGAACCCTATCGTGAGTCCACATCCGATTTGCCTAAGCAAGCGTGAGCGCGTTGCGAAGCTGGTTCCACAGAGAACCGTAGATTGATTGCGACACGCTTGTTGAAGATACTCTTGTTGCTTGACAACGAATAGATGCTTCCGGAAAATCCGACTGTGTTTGTTTCAACAAGTCGCTCCTGCTTTATTAAGGTGCTGATGTTCTCTTTATTTTTCTCTTGACAAAAGCATCGCTTTCATAGATGCTTCGCCACTCGCCGTTTAAGGCTCGCGGCTCGCAATGACATAGTTAATTATTTCCCCAGCAACACATCGGCTATATCGGCTGTACTTCCCAGGATCAGATCCGCATCGAATTGTTTCAACTCAGACGCTTCGCCAAACCCGCACAGCACGCCGACGGTTTGCGCGCCCGCCGATCTTCCAGCGCGGATATCAACAGCCGTGTCGCCGATCATCAGGCAGGCCTCAGGCATAACCTCCATTTTTATAGCGGCCAGCCGGATCGGGTCCGGGTAAGGTTTCGTGTGTTTGGCAGAGAGTCCCGTTACGATCACGTCAAAATATTTCGCCAGGTCGAACTGGTCGAGAAAGGCCATCGTCCCATCTTCATCGCGCGCGCTGACAATCGCCATCGGATAATGTCCGTGCAAACGCGCCAGCATTTTGTCCACGCCAGGGATCAGCAGGAAACGCTTGGCCCGCTGCCTGCGGTTGCGGTTGAGCCAGTGGACCACTGCCATCATTTCATCATCAAGGCTCCATCGATCCGCCAGGCCAAGCAGGACATTGCCCGGCGCTTCAGCCCACATCACAAATCGACGGGCGGCGCGGGCTGGGTCGTGGAACAAAAAGCGCGCCAGAAAGCGCTGCACCTTCTGTGCATAAAGATCATCGGTGTCGCTCAACGTGCCGTCCACATCAAAGCACAGCGCTCGAATGCGGGAAAGTTCAAGAGGCATATTTCGATTGTACCCGAACGTTATGCTATACTTTGCGCATGAGCGACACGCGGGCACATTAGAATTAATCAATCATGGCAAAAGACCGTACTCGATCATTGCTCGAACTCCTGATCCAAATCAATCGCGAAGTCCTCGCGGCGCTTGACCTGCGTACCGTGTTACAGCGCCTGCTCTTTGCCGCTCTTCAATACGCCGGCGGCGAGCGCGGCAGTATCGTGGTGTTGGATGATAACGGCAAGCCTGTGGATGCGATCATCGTCTACGGCCAGGGTTTCCTTGAACATCCCCCGCAGCAATTACGAGAGACCATAGATAGAGGCCTGGCCGGATGGGTGGTAAAAAACCGCAAGGCTGCACTGGTGCCCGATACGAGTCAGGATGAACGCTGGTTCCAGCGCCCGGATGAGGCGCGCGACGCAAGCGGACCCAAGTCCGCAATCTGCGTGCCGCTTCTGGCGCGGGACCGATTAGTGGGGGCGCTGACCCTTGTCCATTCCGTACCGAATGCTTTTACACCCGAACATTTTGAACTCATGCAAGCCATCGCTGACCAGGCCAGCATCGCAGTGCTGAACGCGCAGCTCTTCGGCCAATCACAAAGGGCGCACCAGCGTTACCGCGAACTTTTTGCGGAAAGCATCGACCCGATCTTCATCACGGACCTGGAAGGCAAAGTCATCGAGGCCAACCGTGAGGCGGTCAGGATAAGCGGCTTCAAAACCGAAGACTTGCGCCAGATGAGCATTGACCAGCTGCATGAAGTCAACTGGAACAGGACCGGTTTGGAATCCGAGAATCTGGTTGAGAAGGATGACTCAAGCTACGAATCCGTGTTGCGCAAGGCCGATTCAGGCAGGACGCCGGTCGAAGTCTACGCGCGGCGCGTGGAATTCGAAGAGGCAGATTCCATCCAGTGGACTCTGCGTGACATCCCCGAACGCAAGGATCTGGATTCCCTGCGTGAAGATCTGACGGCCATGATCTATCATGACTTGCGCTCGCCGCTGGGCAATATCGTCTCCAGCCTGGATGTATTGGAAGGCATGATCGGCAAAGATGAAACCACGCGTTCAATTCTCAACATCGCGGTCAACTCCACCAACCGCATCCAGCAGCTGGTCAATTCCCTGCTTGACATCAACCGCCTTGAATCAGGGCAGACCATCACCACGCAGACGGCGGTCAATCCACAGGACCTGATCGCAACCGCCGTGAAAGATGTGACGCCGTCCGCAGCCGGGCATCACCAAACGGTCGAGACCCAGATCGCCGAGCCGTTACCGAATATCTGGGTGGATACGGATATGCTACGCCGCGTCCTGATCAATCTGTTGGAGAATGCCATCAAGTTCTCGAAGGCCGAGACTAAAATTATCATCGGCGCGCAGAAAGACAAAGAGTCGGTTCGCTTCTGGGTGCAGGACAACGGGCCGGGCATTCCTCCGTCTGAGCACAGACGCATTTTTGATAAGTTCGCGTGCCTCAAAGGCAGGGATAAACCCGGCGGCCTGGGCATCGGCCTGGCTTTCTGCCGTATCGCCGTGCAGGCGCATGGCGGAACGATCTGGGTCGAAAGCAAAGAAGGCCAGGGCGCGAAGTTCGTCTTTACTCTGCCTGTGATGAGCAAATAAAGTATCTTCTCAAAGAGGAGTGGAAAGTGGGGTGTTTTGGGTAGGCGAAGCCCACCCAAAACACCCCACACCCCGCTTTATTGAAAAGATACCAAATAAAGTATGAGAGTAAAATAGATCTGGTTTTCACCTTCGGGTGGATGCTTAGGAGATACCATGCAATCCCTTGCTGACAATATCTATATTGAAGACCATTATCTGGGCGTGACGTTGGGCGTCATCCAACAACAGCGCGGACTGATCCAGATCGACGCGCCGCCTTCGCCGGAAGATAGCCGCTCATGGCGGGCGGCGCTGATGAGCCTGAGCGGCGGGCCGGAGCGTTTACTCGCCAACCTTGACGCGCATCCAGACCGTACGCTCGGGGCGCGCGCCATGGATTGCACTGTGCTGGCGCAGGAAAAAACTGCGGCGGTTTTCCGCGCGCGGCCAACCACGTTCAAAGCACAGGGCGCTGAAACCGGCTCAGACTGGGAAACCATTCCCGGGCTCGGCACAGTGCGTTGGGCGCCGCCGGAAATTTCTTTTGGCGATCAAATGAATATATACTGGGGCGAGTCGCCGGTGATCTT
>JAKAMM010000050.1 GCA_021812905.1 Chloroflexota bacterium
GTGATCTTCTTCAACTCCGCGTCCACCTCGCCCACTGCAAACGTGCGCGTCAAATCTGAAATATAACCATCCACCGTCGCGCCCCAATCCACGACCAGCAGATCGCCGCGCTGGATTTTTCTATCAGACGGTGAGGCATGCGGGTTGGCAGAATTCGGCCCGGCGGAAACAATCGGCGGGAACGGCAATTCGGATTCAGATCCATGCTTGAGCAGCTGAACATTTAATTCGGCGGCAATTTCTTTTTCGGTCATGCCAACTTTGATAAATGGGATAACAGCTTCGAGCGCGTCCTGCGCGACTTTAACCGCCCGCTTCATTTTCTGGATCTCAGCCGGGTCTTTGCACAAACGCAGCGCGGACAACGCATCAGACGCGTCCGGGAAATCCGCTTCGGGCGCGCCGGCTTTCACATGCCGAAATTCCAGCAGACGCATTTGGCGCGGCTCTACGCCGATCTTCTTCCCGTCGAGGCCGAGAGATGCGACAGCCTTGCGAAAAACGGAATCCCATTCCGCAGGATTCTCGCCATAAGAAAACGCGTTCACTTTATATGGAAAGAGATTCACTTTCGGCAATTCGAGTTCAGGCAAAACGATGACCAGGGCTTTGCCGGGTGCGACCAGCAAAACCACAGGCCGCTCCATGAGATGGAAGCGCAGGTCAGTGAGATAGGTCAAGGTAGGCCCGGGATTCAGAGCAACGGCGTCCAGCCCGGAGGCGCGGAGAGAAGCGCTGAGTTTGTCGAGTCGGGAAGATGTCATTTTGTCTCCTGTTGAAGAATGCTCGAGGCGGCGTCCTCGCCGCCGGGGACGGCGGCTTGAGCAATCTTATTTAGGTTTATCAAGTGTATGATTCCGGCTGGTAAAAGAAACTTTCAAAAACCAATCCACAAGGGCGGGCGTAAAAATATCGAGTCCAATCACGATGTTATACCACCACGGAATAATAACCACGCGGCGCGGAGACTTTGCAAGATTCACGACGCGGCGCGCGACATATTCGGAAGTCATCGACAGACCCTTAAAACGGTTGAAAGTTTTCTTCGCAGGATTTTTGCCAGTGTGTTGGCCAAACTCAGTCGCGGCGGGGCCAGGATAAATACCGGAGACGTGAATGCCAAACGGCGCAACTTCACGACGTAAAGAATCAGTGAAGCCGCGCACGCCGAATTTTGTGGCGGAATAAATGCTGTAAAGCGGCGCAGCGATCCAGCCCGCAACGGAGGACATGTTGATGATGTGTCCGGATTTCTGGGCCAGCATATGCGGAAGCACAGCGCGCGTGACCTGGGTCAAGCCCAACAAATTTACATCCATTTGCGTTTCGATGTCGCGTGCGGGGTCAAGGTTTTCGAGCCAGTCGAGACGCCCAAAGCCCGCGTTGTTGAAGAGAATATCAATCTGGCCGTAATGGTCAATTGTGGATTGGACCATCATTTCGATTTCATCGCGATCAACCACATCCACCGGAATGGCAATCGCTTCGCCGCCCTCTTTCTGGATTTCTTTTGCCAATGCCTGCAAACGGTCAAGACGACGGGCGGCAAGAACAACCTTGCATCCCTCTTTCGCGAATAGACGCGCCGCGTCTTCGCCAAACCCGGATGACGCCCCAGTAATGAGAACAACATTTCCAGAAAGAGTCGACATATCAATTCTCAATTTTAGATAAATCAATGAGATTTTTAACGCAAAGCCACGAAGGCGCAAAGATTCTTGTTTTTCTTTTGCGGCTCAGCGTCTTTGCGTTAAATCTTCGAATGCCTGGGATGGACTGAACACACCCTGAAACAAAATTAATTTTTTTCTTCCTCAACCGGCTCTTCACTTCGCTTGCGCGGACGCGGCGGTTCGATGACCGGATCGGGCGCGAGCGCCACATCCAGCACCTGATCCATGTGCGTGACCGGCACGATCTTCAACTCCGAGCGCACGCTTTTGGGAACATCATGCAGGTCTTTGAGATTTTTTTCGGGCATTAAAATGGTTTTCAATCCGGCGCGATGGGCGGCCAAAACTTTTTCGCGCACACCGCCAATCGGCAGGACGCGTCCGCGCAGGGTGATCTCACCTGTCATGCCGACAATGCGATATACGGGCCGCCCCGTCAGCGCGGAGATCATGCCGGTCGCAATCGTGATGCCCGCCGAAGGGCCGTCTTTCGGGATGGCGCCTTCCGGCATGTGCAGATGAATATCCATGCGCTCGAATACTTCCATGTCGATGCCGAGCGTCCCGGCGCGCGATTTGATGTAGGTTAACGCGGCTTGCGCGGACTCTTGCATAACGTCGCCCAACTGGCCGGTCATTTGCAAGCCGCCCTTGCCTTCCAGCACCGCCACTTCAACAGCCATGATCTCGCCGCCGTTTTCCGTCCACGCCAGCGACTGCACCACGCCAACTTCATCATGCTTTTCCATCTCAGGCGGAATATATTGCGGCGGGTCGAGAAACTTTTCGATCAAGTCGGCCGTGATCGTGGTCGGATATTTTTTGTCTTCGGCCTTGAGACGCGCCACCTTGCGTGAGATACGTCCGATCTCGCGTTCCAGATTGCGGACGCCCGCTTCAAACGTGTACTCACGGATGATGCGCTGCAATGCGCCGGTTTCAAAGGTCAAGCCGATGTCGGTGATGCCGTTCTCTTCGATCTGGCGCGGGATCAAATAACGATTCGCGATTTCAAGTTTTTCCTCTTCGATGTAGCCGGGAAATTCGATGATCTCCATGCGGTCGAGCAACGCGGGCGGGATCGAGCCGAGATAATTGGCAGTCGTTACGAACATGACCTTCGAAAGGTCGAAAGGCAGTTCGAGATAATGATCGCTGAAGGCATTGTTCTGTTCGGGGTCGAGCACTTCGAGCATGGCCGAGGCCGGGTCGCCGCGAAAATCGGAATACAGCTTGTCGATCTCGTCCAGCATAAATAGCGGATTGGCCGTCCCGGCGCGTTTCATCGTCTGGATAATTCGTCCCGGTAGCGCGCCGATGTAGGTGCGGCGATGGCCGCGAATTTCCGCTTCGTCGCGTATGCCACCCAGCGAAACGCGCACGAACTTGCGACCCAACGCGTCGGCAATCGAACGTCCGAGTGAAGTCTTGCCCGTGCCGGGAGGTCCGACAAAACACAAAATGGGCTGGCGTTCCTTCTTTGGCTTGAGCGAACGCACCGCGATATATTCCAGAATGCGCTCTTTGGCTTTCTTCAAACCATAATGATCGCGCTCCAAAGTTTTCGCGGCGTGTTTGACATCCAGATTATCCGGCGAAGATTTATTCCACGGCAGGTCAATGATCCAATCAATATAAGATCGGATGATGCCAACTTCGGGAGCCATTGGCGGCATTTGATTCAGACGTTCGAGTTCTTTCATGGCAACGGCTTTGGTTTCCTCAGGCAGTGCCGCGGCTTCGATCTTTTTCTTCAACTCGCTGGCATCGCGCGTGAACACATCGCCTTCGCCCAACTCATTTTGGATCTGACGCATTTGTTCGCGCAGATAAAACTCACGCTGGCTTTTATCCACTTCGCTTTGCACGCGCGAATGGATTTCATCTTCGAGTTCGAGCACGTCCACTTCCTGAGCCAGAATTTTATTCAACGCCCGCAATCGTCCGCGCGGATCGAGCAGGGTCAGCAAACTTTGCTTGGCGTCGTAATTCAGTGAAAGCGAAGTGGCGATCATGTCCGCCAGCCAGCCAGGCTCGGCAATGTTCATCGCGAAAAGATGTGCCTCTTCGGGGATCGAGCGATCCAGCTGGACGCAGCGGTCGAACAGGTCAAGCACTGAGCGCATGAGCGCCTGCGTTTGACGGTCAGCCGTTGTCGGTTCAAAGATGACGCGGGCGCGCACTTTCATGAACGGCTTGACGCGGATGAATTCCACGATCTCAACGCGGCGGCGTCCCTGCACCAGCGCGGACGAAGCGCCGTCCGGCATCGAGAGCAAACGTCCAACCGCCATCTCGATCCCAATCGTCAAAAAGTCCGCGGGCTTTGGATCTTCGATCTCCGGGTCTTTCTGCACAAGCCCGATCACGGTTTGATTTTTTGATTGCGCGTCCTGCACCGCCAACAACGAAGCCTCGCGCCCCACAAAGATCGGCGAGACCATGCGCGGGAATACCACTAGATCGCGCAACGGTAACACCACTGCTTCGATCAAACCCTCTGCGCTCGCCTCGTGATTCGGCACGCGATACAACTCTTCGGTACGCTGCGAAAGCGCCAGATTAAAATTATCGTCTTCTTCATTCCAGTCGTTTTGATTCATCTGTTCCTCTGTCATTGCGAGGGCTGAAAACCCGAAGCAATCTCCTCGATAATGTGGGGATTGCTTCGTTGGGTTTCGATACGGCGGACGAACACCGCCTACTCAACCCTCCTCGCAATGACGTATCATGTTAATTTATTCCAAGCCGCCATCACTTCTGCGGTCACGAACATACTTCCAGCAGACAGAACAATGCTACCATCTTTTGCGGACATTTCCAGCGCGCGGATAAATGCCTCTTCAACGGATGCCAGCGCTTCATTCGGGAGCCTGGCCTGCCGCGCCAACCCCTGAATTTTTTCCGGCTCCAAGGCGCGCGGATGATCCGCTCTGGTCACGAGCAAGAGTTTGACCTTCGGCGCAATCTCGGCGAACATGCCGGGAATATTTTTATCCTCCGAGGCGCCGAAGATAAGATAAACGGGACGACCGGGAAAATAATCTTCGAGCGCCCCCGTTAATTTCTCGAACGAATCCTGATTATGCGCCGAATCAAAAATCACGGGCGGATCGCGCCGCACGACTTCAAAGCGGGCGGGCCATTTTACTTCAGAAAATCCTTTTTGAATGGCTTCGTCTGAAATTTCAAGTCCGCTTGCTTTTAGCGCCGCGTACGCGATGGCGGCGTTTTCCACTTGATGCAAGCCGAGCAGAGGCAGTTTGAAAGTTAGAAGAGCTTGCCCTGCCTGCGCCAGTGCCGCAGGCACAGGTGAGCTGGTCGAAGGGTTGGAAGGCTTGCCCTGCCTGCGCCAGTGCCGCAGGCACAGGTGAACTAAGTCGAAGGGTTGAAGGCTGAAGGCTGACCGCTGACCGCCGATAGCTGATAGCTGTAACGTCTGCCCATCCAACGAATGATTCAATGGTTTATAAGTTACATCTTTTCCAACCAACGTAAACAGCGCATTCTTTTCTCTGGCTACACGCTCCAAAACTTCGAGCGCTTCATCCTTCTGCGGAGCGGACACAACCGGCACGCCCGGCTTGATGATCCCGGCCTTCTCACCCGCGATCAATGCCAGCGTATTTCCCAGCACTGCCATGTGATCGTAAGACAGCGACGTAATGACCGAGACCTTGGGCGTGACGACATTGGTTGCGTCCAGCCGCCCACCGAGTCCGACTTCGATTACCGCCGCATTCACTTTTCGGCGAGCAAACGCCAGAAAGCTGAGCGCGGTTGTGATCTCGAAAGTGGTCAGCTTGGGAATTCTCGCAACCGCTGGCTTGACTTCTTCGACCAGTTCGACCAGTTCGACATGTGAGACGGGTTTTCCGTTGATTTGAATCCGCTCGGTGTAATCCAGCAAATGCGGCGATGTATACAAGCCAACCTTATATCCGGCAGCTTTCAAAGCGGAGGCACACAGCGCCGAGACTGAGCCTTTGCCTTTCGTCCCGGCCACATGGATAATCGGATAGCTCGTTTCGGGGCTGCCGAGTTCGACCATCAAGGCGCGCATCCGGTCGAGGTTGAAATCGGCTTTAGCCAGCTCGGACGAATGTTTCAGGCTATAATCTACAAAACTGTACAGGTAATCGAGGGCTGCGTTGTAGGCGGATTCGATGTTGGACATGCGAGGGATTGTAAAGCGTAAAGCGTAAATCGTAAATCGTAATTTGGACCATGTTGATGCTCGCCACCCTCACCATTCACCTCCATCTCCCCGCATGCTCCTCGCTCAAAGAAAAGCGCGGACGGATCAAGCCGCTAATCGCACGACTGCACCGCGAGTTCAATGTCTCGGCAGCAGAGATGGATTTACGGGACAAATGGCAGGAAGCGGTCATTGTCTGCGCGATGGCCGGAAATGACGCGGCGCAATTGCAACGGTCCTTGCAAAATGTGGCAAAATGGGTGGAAGCAAATTGGGAAGATGGTCAAGTGATTGATGAAAAGATCGAAATACTATGATGTCATTGCGAGTCTTCGAGAAGCAATCTCGTGTAATCTGCAAATAATCAATTGCATGAAAACATGAGATTGTCACGACACTCGCTTTGCTCGTGTCTCGCAATGACAGGTGAAAAGGAGAATCCAATGAAAATTGCAGTTATGGGAACAGGCGGTGTGGGAGGCTATTATGGCGCACTGCTCGCAAAGCAGGGCCACGAAGTAACTTTTGTTGCACGCGGCGCGCATCTGAAAGCCATCCAGGAAAACGGATTGCAAATCAAAAGCATCTTTGGAGATTTTCAGGTCAAACCAGCCAAAGCCACCGATAACCCCGCTCAAATTGAACCAGTGGACCTGATTATGTTTTGCGCCAAGACCTACGATACTGATGACGCCGTCCAGAAGATCAAACCGATCGTTGGAAAAGAGACAACCGTTCTGAGTCTGCAAAACGGCGTGGATGCCGTCGAGCGGATCGGGAATGTCCTCGGCGTGGAACACATCGTCGCCGGCGCGACCTGGATCTCGTCCGCGCTGGAAGCGCCGGGAGTCATCAAGCAGGTGTCCGATTTCCGCCGCGTTGTGATCGGGGAGTTAGACGGGCGCACCACGCCGCGCGCCCAGGCCATTTACGAGGCGTTTAAGCAAACCGGTGTCACCATCGAACTTTCGGAGAATATCCTGAAAATCTTGTGGACAAAATTTGTGTTCATTTCATCGGCCAGCGGCTTTGGTTCGCTGACGCGTTTACCGATGGCCGAATTTCGCACTATTCCCGAGACGCGTGCGCTGATCACCAGCCTGATGCGCGAGGTGGAGGCTGTTGCGCGTGCCCAGGGAGTAGCTCTTGACGCAAACGTGGTCGAACAGGCGTTGGGATTTATGGATAACGCCGCGCCGCATATCAAGGCATCCATGCAGTTGGATGTGGAATCCGGCCACCGTACCGAGATCGAGTCGATGATCGGGGTAATTGGCCGCAAAGGCCGCCAGCGCGGCGTCCCAACTCCGGTGGCGGATATGATTTACGCCGCCCTGCTGCCGATTGAGTTGAAGGCGCGGGGCGGCCGGTCGATTTTGTGAGATGGGCAACAAACATGAAAGCGACTGTCAGGCGCGATACAGCCTGTAATTGACAGTCGCATCCACCTCGGTTATCCTTGCTCCCGTCCGGGCAGGCCCGGCGCGGCAGAGCCTGCCGAACCCCGCCAGGATCGAAAGATAGCAACGGTAAGGAAGTGTCTCTGGGTGCCGCCGGTATCCTGCCCGGATATTTTTTGAAGCAGACCTGACAAGCCACTTAGACCTGTCAGGTTTTACGTTCCTGTGGCAAAATAAAACCATGCCACGCTGGATTCCCCCCCTCATTGCAATCGTCATTGGCATCGCGCTCGGCCTGGTTTATGGCTGGGTAATTAACCCCGTCCAATTTGTGGACACCACGCCCAACTCTCTGCGCACTGATTACCGCGCCGACTATGTTCTCATGATCGCAGAGACATATCACGCAAACCAGGATGCGGGACTCGCCTCCCGCCGACTAGCCATCTTCGGCGGCGACTCGCCAGCCGCGATTTCCGCACAAGCGCTTCAAACCGGACAAGCAAGCGGCTACGCTCAGAATGACATTTCCCTGCTTCAGGAACTGACGCGTGCCATGCAGGCCTACCAGCCTGTTCCCACCGCTGTTGGGAGCAAGCCGTGAAGCGCTTTCCTTGGGAATGGCTGATCGCCATCGTGGTTGGATTTTCTCTTGGACTGCTTTATGCATGGGTAATTTCCCCCGTTCATTATGCAGACACAACTCCCAACACGTTGCGTGCCGATTTCAAAGACCAGTTCCGCATTGCCATCGCCGCGTCCTACGCCTCCACTCACGACCTCGGACGCGCCAAGGCCCGCCTGGCCTTGCTCGCCGACCCAGACTCAAGCCAGGCGTTGGCAGCCCAGTCCCAGCGCATGTTAGCCGCGGGCCAATCCATTGCTGCCGTCCAGCAAGTGGCACAACTGGCAGCTAATTTAATGAGCGGCATGACGCAGAGCCAACCGTCCGCGACGGTGACGGTAACCATCAGCCAAATGACAGCTTTACCAACGGCGGCCGTTACCGGGTCTGGAACCGCTGCGCCTGCCACTCCAGTTGAGTCGCCCACCATCGAATCCACACCTGCTATTATTTTTACACCCACGCCGCGTCCAACCCATACCCCCGTCCCGACCCCCGGCGCGCCTTATGTTCTGGTCGCACAGGACACCGTCTGTAATTCAAATTTGACAGACGGCTTAATGCAAATCACAGTGGTTGACAAACATAACCGTCAAATTCCTGGTGTGGAAATCATCATCACATGGAGCGGCGGCGAGGAACATTTTTTCACCGGACTCAAGCCTGAGATCGCGAATGGATATGCCGATTACATTATGCAAGCCGGTGTTTCTTACACCGTACGCGCCGGTGAATCGGGCACGCCTGCGCCAAACCTTGCCGCCCCTGCTTGCACCGACTCAAGCAGGCAAACTTATACAGGTGGATTGCATTTGACCTTCCAACAACCATAAAGAAATTTGCCGCAGTCCGATTTCTCGCAAGCCTTCTCGCATTGCCATTTCTACATCCCCGATCAGGACTTCTTCCTGGTTTTCCCAGTTGTGCTATAATGTCGCCACGATGCAACCCAAGAAGTTCTTCACCAGCAATAATAATGATAATGATAATGACGACGGTGGCGCGGACGTTGGGCGAAGCTTTGCAGGTTGACAAAAACAGATAGTCGAAACAATCGCCCGACGCAAAAGCGGAGGGCGATTTGTTTTGTCACCAATCAATGTCATTGCGAGACGGTGTTCTTCCCGTCGAAGCAATCTCCGGCAAAACATGGATTGCTTCGCAAAGAGCGCTCGCAATGACATAAACAGGCTCTCCCGTTTCTAACGGGATTCACCACAGATGAACGCAGATGAAATGGATTCTGGAGATTTTTTCATCAGACATCCGCGTTTATCCGTGTTCATCTGTGGTTTATTTCT
>JAKAMM010000051.1 GCA_021812905.1 Chloroflexota bacterium
ACGTTTCGGCTGAACTTGATGGCTATTTTGCAGATACAGGCGCATCGTTATGGGTTTCCAAACGTTCGCCAGCTGTCCACAAGTTGATCGAAGCCACCAAGTTCACACTGAAAAAAGCGTTGCGTGTCGCAAGGGCCGGTCAGCCGCTAAACGCGATCGGCAAAACAGTCCAGCAGGAAGCGAAGAGGCGCGGTTATAACCTCATCTATGAATTGACCGGTCACGGCATCGGGCGCGGTTTACATGAAGAGCCGGGCGAGGTCTTGAATTTTCATAACCCGCGTGATGGCCGCATTTTAAATGATGGACTGGTGCTTGCGATCGAGCCGTTTCTAACGACCGGTCAGGGCCGCATCAAACAGCAGCGCGACGGCTGGTCTCTGCAAACGGCGGATAGCGCCATCGCGGCGCAATTTGAACATACAATTATTGTGACCAAGAACGAACCCATTATCCTGACACTATAAAAATGGCGACCACTGGTCGCCATTGCATTTTACGGTTCATCATCACCGCCACTATTGTCCATCCCCATATCAGGCAACGCAGATTCGATTTCTTCCGGAGATTGACCAGCCTCCAGCCGATCCACTACATCATCAAATTCTGCTGGGAGGTCTTCGCCCATTTCCCTGCCCATCTTGCGCATCATTTGACCCAGCGCCTGAGGGTCGTCCTCCAACCCAGCCAAGGCGGACGGGTCAGCGATATTTTCGAGGCGGCTTTCATCCGATTTGGCGATGCGCACCTTCGTCATCCGCCGCCGGACGTGTTCGCTGCCGCAATATGCGCAGTTCACTTTCTTTTTGCCATATTCGCTGTAGGTCAGGAATATGTCAAAACGTTGCTGGCAATCGAGGCAGATAAAGTCATAGGTTGGCATGTTTCTATTTTACTCACAATTCCCGCCAGCCTTCAAGACCTACAGGTCAAGAACCCGCTTCCCTCCTCCCCTTTAAGAAGATGGGATTACAACTATAATTGAGCGAAATGTGCTCTTGCAGCCAGTTTATTACGGTAAAGGAAAAACATGTACACGGGCGCCACCTTAGATCTTCCGCCTTTTCAGCAGGGCGGGTTGGATTCGTTATGCGGTTTGTACAGCATCGTCAACGCCGAGAGATTCATTAACCACTCATCGGATCAAGATGTACAGCAGCTTTTCAATGACATCATTCATTATCTCTCGCGCAAGCGCCTGCTGGCCAAGCTTTTGATCGGCGGCGTGATCCACAAACAGATGCTTCAAATTCTGGACGATGTGGTTGGGGAACGAATAACCAACAAGGATATTCCCTGGCGCGGCGTGCCTACACCTGCGCTGGATACGTTCTGGAAATCAATGCGTGATTTTTTGGATGGCACGCCTGGACGCGCCGTTATCCTGGGACTGAATGGATTTCACGACCATTGGACGGTCATAGAAACGATCACGGACCGATCCATCCTGTTATATGATTCTGCCTTGATAAAACGCCTGCCTCGCTCACGCTGTACCACCCTTATTCGCAAAGGTAGACGCAAACATCTGCTCCTGCCGGCGCAGACGTATTTTCTTTCAAACTAAGTGATGTGTTCAACGCTTTGCGCTTTGAACACGTCCTGACCGAGATTTTATTGACTGTCGGTTTTGTGCGCTTGTTCAACCGCGAACTGGTTGAAGAAAAGCTTCATCATCAAAAATTAGAATTAAACCTAGAGAAGTCCAAGAATCTGCTTTCCGCAGCCATGCAGATGACAGCCAGCCTGAATTTGGAAGAGACACTGCAAACATTGCTCCAGCGCACCAACGCATTGACAGGTGCCGATATTGCCGCCATCTTTCTCGGTCGACAGCCTGAAAAACTGGCAGGCAGATATTTTGTCGCACGCCGTGATTCGGACCTAATTGCCGTGCACGAACAATCGATGAGAGACCTCACCGAGCAAATTCTTGAATCAGGATGCCCTATAATAATGGATAACGTGCGCGGGGGGCTAAAAAGCACTTCGGCGAATATGCCAGATCGGGTGACAGCGTTGGGCGGTTTTCCCTTGCAGGATAAAGGAGAAATTATGGGCGCTTTGGGTCTACTCTCCACTTTGATTTCCCCGCCGTGCGCCTCGTAATGGTGACCCAATATTCGTTTCAGAATTGCGCCTCCTCCGCATCGCCCAACCCAATAACCGTCCATATCACCCACGATGCTCCCAACGCGGGGAAAGGATAACGCCATGAATGGACATCGGAATATGTGACGAGTGCGGCTTCCACACCACCCTCACTTCACCTCAAAATGCCGTTCATTTATTGCGATGTCAGGTAGAAATAATCCCGTGAATGAGCGACAAGATAAAGAGTTGGGTCGCTTTCCATCTGATCCAATAATTGGACAGCCCTCAAAGGCGGATTCGGTTTACCACTGGATTTATAAGTGACGAAATGGGCATAATGCCGGTTGATATCCAACTGCATGGCGTTATAAGCACCCGCATTTTGTAATGCCTGAGCCAATGTCGCAACCGTCGTTCCATTTCCAACCGCATAGATCAAATAATGTCCATCCTTTGTAATACCCAGCCCGGTTCGCCAAGTAATCTCTTTATTGTCAATCGTATTTCCCCAAATCGCGCGATTGTCAAGAAAAACCTGTGGATTAAGGTGCCCGGCTTGAATAAGAAGCGGGCAGTTTTGCCGAAAGGCGACTATATCTGCCGAAGGAATGATATCCGCGCCGACTTGAACATGGCCCCACGCGCCAATTTGAACATGACCGTCGCGATAGATGGCAATCGTTGCGATACCCGGCACTGGAGGAAGAACAGTTATTCCATTGACCATCATCCCATAGTTTCCATTAACAGCTTTAAACCCGCCGTTGAATCCTGCAATAAGATTGCTTTGATCGGTCGCCGGGGTTAACCCTAGGTTCGGAATTGCATTGACGATGTCCTTTGCGTGGGACGGCTCAAGAAAACCCGGCTGCATGTGAAGTTTTAATTTGGTAAGGTCAATGCGTACCAAGGCAATCCCGGCATACGGACGATTCGGATCCAGCGATAACAAAGTGTGCGCCATAACAGGCGTGCCATTCACTGTTGGGCCGTAAGCCTGCCAGCCAATCTGTGGCAACGCAGTGACTGCATCGGCGACTGGCTGAACCGGTATAGTTTTGGCCGCTGCATCGGCGACTGGCTGAACCGGTATGGTTTTGGCCGCTGCATCGGCGACTGGCTGAACCGGCGTGCTTTTGGCCGCCGAATCGGCGATAACAGTTGTTTGTCTCAGTTTTTTAGCAGTAGGCTGAATACCATTGTTCTGAGACAAACTGATTTGTTTTTGACCACCATTGAGTGTGGATAAAAATTGATTGAACGTATCTTGTATGCGGAATGACACACTTTCAAGTGCGGCTACTGGCTGAGGCCCAGCCACCGACCTTATCACATCGGCTATTTGCGCGCCGGTAGCTGGTGAAACCGCAGGCACAACCACAAGGTTGCCAAATAGTCCTGCAAATAAAAATGCCAATGCGCCAATCACTTTTACGCCCCGGCGCTTGGTATGTTTCTTTTTTCGACCTAAAATCTGATTCATTCAAAACTCTCCAGTTTATTCAATACAGCCGCTTTCATTTCTTTAACAGAAGGAGCAGGCCTGATGAACATCTTACTTGCCACACATGAAGCCTGCGTGAAGTTTGACATCTTGCGCAATGATATGTCCCGTTTGTCCATTCGCTAATCTGCGCGAATTTTAAAGACCAATTCGTGAAGATTAGCTGAAATTGGCAGACGATAACTTGGCGGCAAGAATAAATTTACAACTTTCGGATGTCCATTATCAGTTGCCCGCAAAAATGGCGTCAAGGCCTTTGCAACTTTGCGTCTCGCTTTCACTAACGCCCCCTTTTTACCCGATTTTGTCGCGCCGCTTGCCTGAGCAGTTACGAAAATCCGCAGATTGCTTTGGAGGAAGCCAAAGACATAGAATCAGGGCTTTCGTTTTGTCCGTTAATCCCGGCAAATATACGCGAATCTTAAAGTCAAATTCATGAAGACAAGTATCCTGTGGGTTTTGCGAAGATTCGCGGATCGTTCTTGATTGACTAAAAGTCCAGGAATCCTTATTTCATTTTGCCGTGGGACTTGTTACGACGATATCGCCAACTTTAAGGCCTGATTTTATCTCGGCATAGGTAGAGTCCATTAAACCCACCTCCACTGGACGAAGCACATCCCTGCCATTTTCCACAACGTAAACAGCGTATTTACCAGGCGTCTGTTTGCGCAATGCGGCGACAGGCACAAGGACAACTCCTTTCGCCTGACCGCCGATGACATCCACCGTGGCACTCATGCCGAGCGGCAAATTGTCAACAGGGGTCGTCGCGCTTGGATCAAGACTAGCCAATGCCTTGACAACTGTAATCTGGCCGGGAGTCTGGACTACTACCCTCTGTCCGGTCGGGGTATATAAAATCGGATCTATCTGAATGACGCGGCCCGTGAAGATCTGATTGGGAAGTGCATCGAAAATCACTTCAACCTTGTAACCTGCCGCGATTTTATCTATACTCGTCCCATCCAGGGAGATGGTCAAATACGGCTGACTCTGATTCGCCATAGAGATAAATGGGCCGGTTATGTCGCTGCCCACCTTGGCCGCAGCCGACAAAGATAATATGGTGCCATCCATTGGCGCCAGAATGGTTGATTGGTCAAGCAGACGTTGAGATAACGCAAGCGCCGCCTCGGACTTTGCCAGAGTTTGCTTTGCTATATCGAGGCTGACCGGATCGGGTCCGTTATTTACCTTTTGCAATGTTTGCTCGGCCAGAATCACCTGAGCAGCCGCCGTGATCAGTGCGTTGTCAATCGGCACCGGTTGGATTCCTGCTGGATAGGCGCTGAGCAATTGTTGCACTGCTGTATCATATTTCTGTTGAGCCGCCAAAAGATCCTTTTGCGCGAGCGTTCTTTTGCTGTTGCCCGCAGGGAGATAAGTAGTGCGGGTATAGTTGGCGCGCGCTATTTCAAGATCTCTCCAGGCTATCTTCGAATCGCTCTCCGCTTTACGGAAGAAAGATGGAGTAGTGGCCAGGTAATCGTTCCAACTGCCGGATGCTATTTGGAATCGGTTCCAGTTATAGTCCGCCTTGACCAGCGCAGACTCCGCGAGCGCCAGATTGGACTGGGCCTGAGCCGCAGCAATGCTGGCATTCTGGTTAAGGGTATCCAACGCTTGTTTGGCGTTTAGGACAGATAATTGATCCACCGCTACCGCGGCCTTCAACTGCTCGGGATTCCCCTGGACCGCCAGCACATCCCCTTTATGTACCTTGTCGCCGATTTTCACGTTGAGTTTGGAAATTGGACCGCTGGTGCCGAAGCCCAAATTAATTTCATCGCGTGCAATCAAAGTGCCAGTGCCCCTGGCATAAAGGGTGATGTCTCCCAACTGCGCCTTTGCAGTTCGGCTGTTTTGAGACGCCAATTTTGCGGCATTCGCCGCCTGGGCCGGGGCATATACCATTTTGTAATAGGCGAGCCCAGACGCGCTCAAAACAATGATGACGCCCAATGCAATGAGGTAATGTTTCTTGGTTAGTTTAGAAAACAAGTTGGTCAATTTAGAAAACATAATCGTTCTCCTTGGCCGAGGCGCAATCTCAGCCTGGTCAGATAAAAAGGCAGGCGAATAAGCGGAGTCTTTTTACGATATCTTCTCAATATTTCGAGGGCTTTAGACTTCCGAAGTTCGAGCCTTCGGAAGTCTGAAGATACACTTTCTCATAGTTCACGTAATACCTGCGCGATTTCCATTCGGGCCAATCGGCGGTTCGCGAATATCGTTGCCAATGCCATTCCCAAAAAGGTGAGGATAAGCAGGGCAAACAATGTTCCCCACGGAATGCTCATCCCGGCCGGAGGGATCGTAAAGAGCACAATCAGTAAGGATATAAATACTGATCCCAGTATCAGGCCGATGACGCTCCCGATCAGCACACTTAGCATCCCCACAATCAGCGACTCGGACCACAAGACGCGCCCAACCTGGGTTATCGAGCCTCCTATCGCGCGCATCGCGCCAAACTCTTTTGCTCTCTCGTATATCATCGAGAGCAGGAAAATGGCCAGGCCTAGGGAGATAATGATGCTGCTGTAACCTTGTTCGATTCTCCCGAGACCTTGCAGATTCACACTGGTCATTGAATTGCCCAATGCGAGAATAGCGGTATCAATATCCTCTGTTGTCATGGGTACCTGCGCGCCCAGGGTGGATTGGATACGGAGGGCAACGTCATGCGGCGAGGTGGATGTTCGGATCAGGAAGTAACTGATCTTGTCGTTGTGCGTAACGCTTTGCATAAAGGGCAGATTCATGACCAGGAAACTGTCACTCGCTGCCGTAGGGAAGAAACGGATGATCCCAACAGCTTGCAGGCGTGTTTCAACCATTGGGCCGCCTGTGGCCGCAGTGCGCGCCAGATGGATGATGACCGTATCGCCGACTGCAATGGAATAGGCGTCGGCAATCTGCTGGCTGACCAGCACGCCATTGGGTACGTTTGCCAGGTCTTGCATGGCTTGGGCGGCGCTCCTGCTCGCGAAGGAACTATCAGCAGACCCGGTAGACAGGAGATATGATTGCGGGTCAATTCCAAAAACCGTCTGCAGGTTGGAACCAACATAGGCCTGTGCGCTTATAACCGGCGATACGGACGCTACGCCGGGAACAGCGCCGATGTCTTTCGTGAAAGCTGCGGTCGGTTGGAGAGGACCGTTTGCGGTTGTTAATTTGATATCTGATCCAAGCTTATAGCGCGCATCCACTGCCTTTTGCACTTGATAGGTGTTGATGAAGATACTTAAGCTGATGCCAAAGGACAGCGCAAGCGAAACGATGATCACAGCAGATGCAATTTTCTGCGCCCTGCGCGCAATACTGCGGCCAGCCATATAACCCAGGTCGCCAAAAACACGGCGCAGGATTTTCTGAATAACGCCAGCCCCGCGATTGATCCCTCCAGCCAATAAACGATTCATCAGAAGTGCAAGTCCCACCCACAGGAAGAATGGGCCGAGGAAGACATAGAATCCGAGCGAAAGACTGGTGCCCGTGTCTCCTCCAACGGGTTTAAATCCACCGCCATTGTTGTTGATCCAAAAAATTACTCCCGCAATGATCAGACTGACCACGTCCAAATATGCGCGCGCCCAGAGAGGCGCTTTGGCTTCGTGTTCAGCCTGACGGCGTTCCTGAGAGATTTCCTGTCTCAGCGAGGCGCGGATGGGCAGGAAGGTCGCCACGCCGGTTAGCAATAGACCTGCTGCAAAAGAATAGAGGATTGAACCAGGATAGAGACTGATCAGCAAAGAGGGCACAATGGCGCCGGCTCCAAACAGAAATGCAGTAGTGCCCAACCCCACGATCAGTCCCGATATTGTTCCGACCAAAGCAATGAGAAAACTGGCAATGCCCATGGCCAATAGGATCTGGCGCGGGGTGGCGCCGCGGGCGCGCAGCAAGCCGATTTCCTGCCGTTGCGGGCCGGTAATCAGATCGGTCGCATACTTCGACAAATAAGCCGCCAACGCCACACCGGGCATGCCCAGGAACAAAAAGAGTAATTTGGCCCACAGCACATCCTGGATAGCCTTCGTCATTGAATCGGCAAGGTTATTGGTAATAATGATCTCACCCGGGAATTGCTTCTCCATTTGGCGGCGCAGGCTATCAACAAAAATGCCGGCTTTTGTCGGGTCCGAAGGCAGCAGGCTGTGATTGATTCCAACATGCAATTCATATAAAGGCGTTTGAGCCACAATGGGTTTCGCGTTGGCGCCTGTGGGAACGGGAGGGTTGGTCAGCGGCACTGCCAGATTGGCTTCCCAAAGCTGGGGAGAAATGAACACATCATAGGGAACTGGGTTGTAGTTACCTTGTTGAGAAGGATCTGTCGAAGGAAAGAGAAAGTAAGCGTTGGTAGGATCTACGATCCCGGTGACTTTCGCCACAAAAGGCGCGGCGAGCTGATCGAAATTGATCGAGATCGAATCGCCGATGGATAAACCCAGATCGCTCGCCGCCGCCTGGCTGATCAGCACGCCCGATGAGTTTGCATCTCCGCTCAAAATTCGCAATGCCCCTCCAAAAGAAGCGTAGTAGGAAGGCTGTAGGACAAAGAACTTTCCTGCCGGAGTCGCCCGATTGCTGATCGGCACGCTCAAGCTGGCAAAATCAGCGATGACTACCGGTTCCACGTGGGTTACAAAGGATTGGCTTTCCAGCGCTTTGCGAACCGGCGTCATATCAGGGTGGGCAAGTGTGGAACGCACCTGCATATCTACTACTACAGGCGCAATAGCCGTCTGCGTCATTCTGTTGGCCGAGGCATCTACGAAGAAAAGAATGCCTGAGAAAAGCCCCACTGCCAGCACCAGGCCGAAGAGATAAGTCAGGGTTCGTCGTCTGTTGCGGAGAGTTAGTTGCAAAGCATAGGTCAGATAGGATTTCATAATTGCTCCTGTTTACTTTTCGATCTGTCCATCACGCATCGAGATTTTGCGATGGGCGCGGGCGGCATCATCCGGGGCGTGGGTAACCATAACCAACGTGACGGAATCATTGCGGTTGAGTCCCGACAGGAGATCCATGATTTCAGTGGCAGTGAGGCTGTCCAGATTACCGGTGGGTTCATCGGCAAAGATAATGTTCGGACGGTTGGCTAGGGCGCGTGCAATGGCCACCCGCTGTTTCTGTCCGCCGGAGAGCTCGTCGGGCAGGTGATCGGGTTTGTCTGCCAATCCCACACGCTTCAGCAATTCCAGCGCCCAGGAATGTCGTTCGGATTCTGGCATATTTGCCAAAACCATTGGAAATTCCACATTTTCAGCCGCGGTCAGATCAACCATCAGATTGAAGGATTGAAAGATAAAGCCAATATGCTCACGACGCAGGCGAGCGCTTTCCTGTTCAGGCAACTGTGCAAGGTCCTGATCATTTAATAAAATTTTTCCGGATGAAGGTTTCATCAACCCGCCAGC
>JAKAMM010000052.1 GCA_021812905.1 Chloroflexota bacterium
AGCCAGCAAGATCGGAGCTGATAAATTGGCTGAGAGCTTTCATTGTACTTACGGGCTGCCGGTTGTGATTGTTCGCCCATTTAATACGTATGGACCACGTCAATCGGCGCGCGCGGTAATTCCCACCATTATCACTCAGGCAATCACGATGAATACGATTCGTTTGGGCAGCCTGAACACCATCCGGGATTTCACTTATGTAGAAGATACCGTTAATGGTTTTCTTTGTGCGGCTGCGGCAAAGGATGTGGACGGCTGTACTTTCAATCTTGGAACAGGGCAGGAAATCAGTATTGGAGAACTGTCAGACAGGATCATTCAGAAGGTGGGTACCTATGCCAGGATCGAGGTGGACCCTGCCCGGATTCGTCCGTCGCGTTCGGAGGTCAAGCGTTTGCTGTCCGATAATTCTTTGGCGCGCGAACGATTGGATTGGGCGCCAGCCGTAAGTTTGGATGACGGCCTTGACAAGACCATTTCTTGGATCGAAGCCAACCTGAGTCACTATCGCGTAGGTGTCTATGAATTCTAAAAAGGAGGGGAACATGAAAGCCGTTGTGTTGGCAGGCGGGAAAGGAACTCGTCTTGCACCGTATACCACGATCTTGCCAAAGCCATTGATGCCCATCGGCGATATGCCCATTCTCGAAGTGATGCTGCTTCAAATGAAGGAAGCCGGCATTGAGCACGTTGTTTTGACGGTCGGACACCTATCGGAATTATTGCGTGCGTTTTTCAAGGATGGGAGTCAGTTTGGGATTGATATTAGTTACAGCTATGAACAATGTCCGCTAGGGACGGCTGGTCCGATTGCATTGGTTGATGGATTGAACGAGACTTTCCTGGTTTCAAACGGCGATGTGCTCACGACTTTGAATTTGCATGAACTGATCCAGTTTCACCGAGAGCAAAAGGCAATTGCCACGATCGCTGCCCATCATAGACAGTCCAAGATTGATCTGGGCGTGATCCAAAAAGATGGCGATTGCCGCATCACGGGGTATATCGAAAAGCCGGTTTACGATCTTATGGTGAGCATGGGGATTTATGTGTTCGAACCTGCTGTGCTTCCATACATCACGCGCAATGAATATCTTGATTTTCCCGACCTGATAAAGAAATTAATAGCAGCCAACGAAAGAGTCGTCGGTTACGAATTCGATGGCTATTGGGAAGATCTTGGGCGGCCAGACGATTATGCGCGGGCTTCCAAGGATTTCGAAAATATGCGTGCTCAATTTCTCCCCAGCGCTTGTGGAGCGTAGGCCATGGAATGGAAAATTCCGCTTTCCGATATTGATTTTGGACCGGAAGAGAAGGATGTTGTGAATGAAGTCCTTCGAAGCCGGTGGTTGACCATGGGCTCGGTTACTCAGGACTTTGAGCAAGCCTTTGCATCCTATGTTGGTGCCAGATTTGCAATTGCGGTTACCAATGCAACAGCGGCGCTTCATTTGGCTTGCATTGTGGTCGGATTGAAACCAGGGGATGAAGCGATTGTTCCATCGTTGACGTTTGTTGCGACAGCCAATGCGGTTCGATACGCCGGAGCGATCCCCGTTTTTGCCGATATCGTGAGCGAACAGGATTTGAATATTTCCTACCATGCGATAGAAAAAGCCATTAGTGACCGAACGCGTGCCATCATCGTTATGCATTACGGTGGTTACGCTTGCGATATGCACAGTATCATGGAACTGGCCCGCGAACATAATCTTAGGGTGATTGAAGATGCCGCACATGCGGTCGGCTCTGAACTCGATGATCGAAAGCTGGGTACTTGGGGCGATATCGGGTGCTTTAGCTTTTTCTCGAACAAGAACATGACCACAGGGGAAGGCGGCATGCTGGTAACGGATAATGAGGCTTATGCAAAAAAGCTTCATTCGCTTCGTTCACATGGAATGACGACACTTACATGGGATCGCCATAAAGGCCATGCCTGGAGCTACGACGTTATTGATCTGGGCTACAACTATCGCATTGACGAAATCCGCGCGGCAATTGGAAAAGTCCAGCTTGGAAAATTGAGCGCGAACAATGAGCGGCGCCGCCACTTGACGCAAGTCTATCGAGAAATATTGCAGGAGTGTTCGCCACAGATAACAATCCCGTTTGCAAATCACGTGGGAATTTCAGCGGCTCATTTAATGCCTGTGCTTTTACCCGCAGACACCGACAAAATGGGTTTCATGGAAAATATGAAATCACAAGGCATTCAAACCAGCGTTCATTATCCGCCTGTCCATACATTCACCGCGTATGATGTCGGCAGAGGCAAATATTCTTTGCCAACAACGGAAGATGTCGCCGCGCGAGAAGTTACTTTGCCGTTATTTCCGCTGCTCTCGGATGAGAATGTTGTCGAGGTTGCGGAGGCTGTTGCACAAGCGCTTGGCAAGACCTGATTTCTAAGATATTGGTAATGTTTGAAAGACTGGGGTGGCATTGGGAAGATTTGTATTCAGAGAAATCAAATTTCTACAAAGAGGAAAAAAACATGGAAACCAAAGATCTTTTATCGCTTATGTGGCGCGGCGTGCGATTTCTGATCGCCGGGTTTATCTTGGGAGCGGCGCTTGGATGGGTCGTTTCCAAATATCAAAGTCCCGTTTATGAGGCGACCACCGAGGTCCTCGTCAGCCGCGCCCGCTTCCAAAGCAGCACGGATATGCTGCCATTAAGCGATGATCAGTTGGCTTCCACGAACATACAGTTGGCCAAGAGCCAGCCGGTCCTGAATGCTGTATCTTCCAAATTGGGCATCAAGATTAACGCCGATAATATTCAAGTTGGTGTCATCCCCAACACCCTTGTTCTTCAAATAAAGGTTCAGGATGAGGATTCAAAAAGGGCTGCTGATATTGCCAATACATTGGTGGAGATTCTTATTCAACAGAACGAGAATCTTTTGACGGGGCGTTTTTTGGATTTCCAAAATACTTTGGATGCACAGATTAATCAAGTGCAAAACCAAATAAATGATCTGCAAAATCAAATCACCCAAATAAATGAGGCTAGTATTTCGGATCAGTTGAGCCAAGTGAATTGGGAAATTGATCAGCTGAAGTCTGAGATTTCATCCCTCGAACAGGATGTCAGTAGCTATCCGCCAAATTTGACCGAGACACAACGGATTTCCGTTGGTGAAAAACAGGCTCAGCTTGATCAGCTCCGATCTTTATTGAACATCTATCAGCAAATCCAAACCAATCTCACGTTCATCGGTAAACCGGGATCAACTGGTTTGTCGCGCGATGATCCTCGTCTTACCAGTCTCCAATCAACCTTGAATCTTTATCAGGAGCTTTATCTCAGCCTGGTCAACAATCGTGAGACGGTTAATCTGGCGCGCATGCAGAACACGCCAAACCTTGCTCAGATCAATCCTGCAATTCCTCCCAAGACTCCTGTGCGCCCTTTGCCACTCCTGTACACGCTGTTGGGCGGGATAGTGGGGTTGGCGATTTCTGCCGCGTCCATCCTGGTCCTTGATAACTTTGATGATACCCTCAAAAAGGTTGGTCAAATAGAGGAAGTGCTGGGCCTGCCCGTACTGGGGACTGTTTCCGATGGTAATTACTCGGGCAAGGGCTTGACCTCATTGCATGATCCTCTATCTCCAGAAGCTGAAGCTTTTCGAGCTTTGGCGGTGAGCATAGAACTGCTTAGCGCGGAAAAAAATATTTATACCTTGCTGCTAACAAATACCGACGCAGGTGAAGGGAAGTCAATCATTGCAGCAAACCTGGCCGCTCTGTTTTCCCAGCAGGGGAAGCGGGTGATTCTTGTTGATGGCGACCTCAGACATCCACACTTGCATAAGCTGTTTGAGATTAATAATCAAAAAGGCGTAGTGGATGTACTCAAAGACAGCATTGACATTAAGAGTGTAAGCAACTTTGTTGAAGGGTTTGAATGGATGACTTTGATACCCAGTGGGCAGGAGTCAAAAGAGACCGCCGGTTGGATCGACGCGGGAGAGTTAACTGACCTATTGTTGAAGTTGCAGGAGCAGGCCGATTTGGTTATTGTGGATGGCCCCTCTGCTGAGGTTGCAGATGCCCAAATGCTCGCATCCAAAGTGGATGCGATCCTGCTGATTATCCAGGCCGGGCACACGCGGATCGATCCAGCCAAAGCTGCCGTGCGAAGGTTTCAATTTGCAGGAGCGAGGGTGGTGGGCGCTGTATTGAATCATAGTGTTCGGTCTCGAATCATATCCAAAAACATTTTGCCTTGGGCAAAATTCATGCCTCGGAGACGAGGAGAAGTTTCTTATGAAGAGAGAAGCGAAGCAAACAAGGCGTCAGCTACTGTGCCCTAATCAATTTATGCCGACACATCGGCCTTTGAAATTTTCAATTTTCGAGATGCACCCAACCAAAATATTTTCGGAGGAACAATGAACACGCAATTTGGGCTTCGTTTGACAAAAACGTTTCTTTGGAGGAAGATCATGAACGCTAAATCAATCAAAACTCTATCTGTCATCAGCCTTCGGGCGATCTATTGCTTGATGATCCTGTCCATGCTTTTGTCTAGTGTGGGAGTTAGAACTGTTAGCGCAGCTTCCACCTACACGATCAGCGGCAATGTCGGGGTGGCAGGTGCAACCGTTACCTACTCCGGTTCTGGTGCAGGCCCAACCACCTCAGACGCATCGGGCAATTACTCGCTGACAGTAAACCAGTGGTCATCTGGCAGCGTGACGCCCTCTAAAGGTGGCTATACGTTCTCGCCTAGTAGTCGGACCTACTACTTGGTAAATTCTAATCAGACCAACCAGAATTACACGGCTACTGCGGTGACGTATACCATCAGCGGCAGCACTGGCGCGGCAGGCGGGGGGGCAACCATCACTTATACAGGCGGATCAACTACCGCAAATGCATCCACGGGGAATTACTCTTTCACTGTTGCATACGGCTGGTCCGGTACGGTCACGCCTTCCAAAACGGGCTACGTATTTTCGCCTGCCAGTCGAAGCTATACCAATGTCGCCGCGAATCAAACCAACCAGAACTACACAGCGACGTTGGCCGGGTGGACCATCTCCGGTAACGCAGGAGTCGGTGGCGCAACCATTACATACTCGGGCGGCTCTACTACCTCGAATGCCTCCACGGGTGATTACTCCTTCATGGTCTCACCTGGTTGGTCTGGCATGGTCACGCCATCCAAGACTGGCTTTAGCTTTTACCCCGCCAACATAACTTATTCGAATGTGATTTCAAATCAGACTTCGCAGAATTACACCGCAAGGCCAACGGCCTTCACCTTTGGGTCAATGGCCGATTCGCACGCAGCAGATTACTTTTCTTATCCCGCCAATCAACTTTCAACCCTCAATCCTGCACTTGTCATATTTAGCGGTGATATTGAAGACAATGGGTTTACTGCAACCGAAATGAACTCAATTGTTAACATACTGAAATCCGAGAACTTGTATAACAAAACTTTTATGGTTAGAGGCAATCACGATGACCACGTCAGTGGCAGTGCAGCCCTGTGGGAAAGTTATTTTGAAACGGCCCCGAACATAAAAGTAATGCCGACGTATGCGATAAACAAAGTATCACTTGATTCTTCTTCGGACCAGCTGAACTATAGTTTCGATTATGGGAACTCCATCTTTATCGGCCTGGATGTTCCAGGGGATATTTACCTGTTGACCCAAGCCGAAGTGGACTTCCTCGATGCCCGCCTGACGTATGCAGAAAGTGTAGGATTGACCCATGCCTTTATTTACTTCCACGGGCCTGAATATTGCATGGAAGCAAATCATTGTACATGCTCGGCGAGGGATAACTCCGCCTGTACCCCTCCGTCATTGATATCTGTTATCAACAATCATCCCATTGTGTCTGCTACCTTCCATGGGCACGAACACGTCTTAGCGTGGACGCATATGGATAATACCCGGGTGTCTGGCTTAACGCGCAGCTACGAGCAATTTGATACCTCGCCGTCTGGGGCCTCGTCATATTCCCAGACCATATTTCCTGATAGAGTGGATTATGCGTATACTGATATGGCGGAGGATGACCTGGGCTTTGCGACAATCAGTGTCAATGGCCTCTCGTTCACTGTTAACTTTTACAAATATGGCACAACTCAACCCGTCTGGAGCCATACCTTTTCTAAAATAAATACACCTCCGACGATTAGCGACATTACGGATAAGACCACCAATGAGGATACCGCCACTGGGGCCATCCCCTTCACAGTGGGAGATGCGGAACTCGACCCTGCTTACCTGACCGTCACGGCCACCTCTTCGGACCTGGCATTGGTGCCGGTTGAGAACATTTCGCTTGGAGGGAGTGGAGTAAACCGCACGATCGACATCCTGCCTGCTCCCAACCGGAGCGGCACTGCCACCATCACCGTTTCGGTGAATGATGGAAATGTCACCGTCAATGACACCTTCTTGCTGACGGTCGCTGCCGTCAATGATGCACCCGTTGCTGATGCTCAATCTCTCAGCATGTTATGGAACACATCAATCAACATCACGCTGACGGGTACTGATGTGGATGGCGATCCCTTAATTTATAGCATTGTCAGCAATCCTGCGCACGGCGACTTGAGCGGCAGTGGAGCGAATCAAATATACACACCCGTTGCAAATTACTCGGGACCTGACAGCTTTACGTTCAAAGCGAATGATGGAAACCTGGACAGCGCGCCTGCCACCGTCAGCATCGATGTGACTGCTCATACCATTTCCGGAAACGCAGGCGTGGCGGGTGCTACACTAAGTTATATAGTGGACACACCCAAGACCGCTACTGCAGATAGTGTCGGCGCATATAGTTTCCAAGTTCCCACTAACTGGTCTGGTACGGTCACGCCTTCAAAGCCTGGCTACACCTTTTCGCCCGAAAGCATGACTTATACTAGCGTACTCGCGGATCAGCCTGGACAAAATTATACAGCCGCCGGCATCACACTAACCATTTCTGGTAACGCGGGGATTGCAGGCGCAACCCTCAGTTACACAGATGGCATACCTAAGACTGCCACTGCGGATGCAAACGGCCTGTACAGCTTCCAAGTCTCCTATAACTGGTCTGGTACGGTCACACCTTCCCTATCTGGGTATGGATTTAGGCCTGCCATGCGCGCGTATGCCAACGTGACAGTAAACCAGGATTCCCAGGATTACACAACGACCACCGCGCGAGTCTGGTACGTTGATAAGACCAATCCGAACTGCACAGATTCAGGTCAGGTTGGTTCGCTTGCAATTCCATTCTGCACGATCTCAAGGGGTGCCTACCTGGCAATGCCCGGTCAGATTGTGCAGGTTTTGCATGGCACGTATGCAGAGACAATCTATCCCGAGCGCAGCGGCACTGAGGGGAATCCGATCACCTATTGGGCAGACCCCGGCGTCACGGTGACTGGACAGCCAGGAACCCCAACTACCTCCTACTATGCTTTCGGTTTGGGAGCGAGGAACTATATTGTTATTGACGGTTTCAACATCACGAATACAAGCAATAAGGGCATCTATGTAGATGCCTCGCAGCACGTCACCATCACGAATAACCACGTCAGCAATGCGGGCGCGACCTCACAAAACCACCCGTATGAACAAGGTATTTATTTGAGGAATACCACCTACTCAACAATCTCTGGTAATACCACGGACCATAACACCTGTATTGGTATTCGCGTGGTCGGTGGCGACCATAACCTGATCAGTAACAACATATCCACTGAAAACTTCTCGTTGATCGAGACCGACGCAGCCGGAATCGAGCTGACAGGCAGCAGCTATAACACAGTGATCAATAACATCGTCTATAGCAACGAGGATTCCGGGATCAATCTGTATTACTGGGACTCCAATGCCTTGGGCTCGACTCATAACCTGGTCATCGGGAACCTCAGTTACGAAAACGGCGATCACGGCATTGACAACTATCAATCGCCCTATAACACCATTGTTGGCAATACCGTTCAGGGCAATGGTACGGTAGGGATCAACTTCGAAGGCAACACTGCGGCGTTGGGTTCCTTTGGTGCAATCGTCGCCAACAACATCATCTCTGAAAACGGGACTACTCCTCCGTCAGGTTCATATGGTGGTAACGTGCGCTTCGACGCGTACTCCACAACCGGGTCGACCACGGATTACAACCTCTTCTATCGCACGGACGCTACATCCCAGATCATTTGGAACAATGTCATCTACACCTCTCTGGCGGCGTTCAAGGCCGCGGTGAGCGGACAGGAAGTCCATGGGCTGGAAGGGAATCCCCTCTTTGTAGATCCAGCCACGCCTGTCCGGCGGCAGACCGGGGTGCCTTATGACGGCCTCGGAATTTTTGGCAATTACTATCTTAACCCTGGCTCGCCGGCAATCGACAGCGCCAACGCGGACGCTCCGGGTGAGACGCTTGCCGATATCCAAGGCAATCCTCGCATAGATGATCCAGCTACCCCGAATACGGGTGCAGGCGCGAGGACTTATGATGATCGCGGTGCTTATGAGTACTTACCCTCAACTACGTCGCTTCCGACAGTTACCACGCAGGAAGTTACAGATATTACAACTACAACGGCCACAGGCAACGGTAATATCACGGCGCCAGGCATTCCAAGCCCAACTCAGCACGGTGTGGTCTGGAGTACATCGGTCAACCCCACCACGGCGGATAGCAAGACCACTGACGGTCCGGTTAGCGGAGCCGGTGCGTTCACCAGTAGTATCACCGGATTAACGCCAGGAACGCTGTATCACGTTCGCGCGTACGCTACCAATGATGTCGGCACTGCATATGGCGAGGATGTGGCCTTTGCAACTCTGCTTCTTCCTACTATCACAACTCAGGCAGTCACCAATATTACGGCCACTACGGCGACTGGAAACGGGAATATCACAGCTCTGGGTGTGCCGAATCCAACCCAGCATGGAGTGGCATGGAGCACATCGGCTAACCCAACGA
>JAKAMM010000053.1 GCA_021812905.1 Chloroflexota bacterium
GAAATGCAATCTTTCGCGAGCCACAAAAAGCGGATATGCGTAATGACCGCCTGGAAGAAGACTTCTCCAACCTGGGCTTATTTTTAAACCGCCTGCGTCGTAATCCAAAAGCCAAGAACGCTTTGCTTGCCGCATTACGCGATTTATACGACGGCTTGGATGATTTTGATGTAAGCGTTGAAGGTGGCACGGTGCAGGTTTTTTTCACCGAAGGCAATTTTACCATTCCCGCCACTCGGCTTTCAGACGGTACCCTTCGCTACCTGTGCCTGCTTGCAATTTTATGCGACCCTGAACCGCCGCCGTTGGTTTGTATTGAAGAGCCTGAATTGGGTTTACATCCCGACATTCTTCCCAAACTGGCAGATTTAATGATTGCGATGTCGGAACACGCACAATTGATCGTCACAACCCATTCCGATATTTTAGTGGACGCGCTGACCGAACAACCTGAATCTGTCCTGGTCTGCGAAAAGCATGATGGACAATCCATCATTCAGCGTCTTGACGCGCAAAAATTGGCAGGATGGCTGGAGAAATATCGCCTCGGCGAATTGTGGACCCGCGGTGAGTTGGGAGGAACGCGCTGGTGAAAGTCACAATTTATGTTGAAGGCGGTGGTGATAGTAAATATCAGCATATCCAATGCCGCCGGGGATTTCGGAAACTGATTGAAAAGTCTGGCCTTGCGGGAAAAATGCCTAGCATTTTTGCCTGCGGTGGACGCAATGCAGCATTTGACGATTTCAAAACTGCGATGAATTCCAAGTCGCCAACGGACTACCCCATGCTGTTGGTAGACAGCGAAGATCCAATTGCGGAAAACATTACTCCTTGGAATCACCTCAGAACCCGCGACGGATGGGTTCCACCCAACGCCATTTTCGATGAACAAGCTCAATTGATGGTTACTTGCATGGAAACTTGGATCATGGCTGACCACGCCACCCTGCGTAATGTTTTCGGCGCGGATTTGCAAGAGAACGCTTTGTTGCCAGAAACTAACCTGGAACAATACGACCGCTATCGAATACAACAGGCTTTGGAACACGCTACTCGTAACTGCAAAAATAAGGCATATAAAAAAGGAAAACGGTCATTTCAGGTTTTGGAAGCTGTCAATCCAAGTGCGCTCAAACAGCGGTTATCCTATTTCAGGCGTTTTATTGAAACGCTTGAAAATCATCTCCGTTGATGAGGCGATATCCCCAAAATGCCCCGCCTTCTCCTCGCCCCCGCGGGCCACGACAAGACCCAATTGGTCATCGAGCAAATCCGCGCCCGCGAATCCGACCCGCCGCAACATGTCCGCCGCATCGTCTCTAAAACCAAAACCCCGCGCGCTCCCGCCTGGCTGGTGGGGCGACTCGTCCACGAAGCCATCCGCCGCTGGCATTTCCCCGATGATGATTTTGAGAACTTCCTAAAACCCTTCGCCCTCGAATCAGGATTGACTGATCCCAAAGAAATCCACGCCGCCATTCAAGAATCACGCCGCCTGTTGGAACGTTTGCGCGCCCATCCCCTCTTCGCCGAACTCAACGCCGCCGAACGCCATCACGAAGTCCGCTATGATTTGCCCAATGAGCGCGGCATCATGGATTTACTTTATCGCACCGAAGCAGGCTGGTTTATCATTGACTTCAAAACTGACGAAGTGCGAAGCGACGCCGAAGCGCAATCCGCCATCAGCGTGAACGGGTACGACCATCAGGTGGAGCGCTATGCCCAGGCAATCGGCGACCAACTCAAGGTCCGCGCTGAGCCGAGTCGAAGCGCCCAGGCAAAGACGCGGCTCGTCTTCCTGAACATGAAAGACGGTATCGCAATCTTCGATCTGTAGGAGAATCCCATGTCAGCATCAAAAACAGTTTATCAAATCAAAGTCACATTAAACGATTCCAAACCGCTCATCTGGCGCAGGATTTTGGTGGCAAATACGACCACGTTAATTCAATTGCACACCATTTTGCAGACCGTCATGGGCTGGGATGACTATCACCTGCACATGTTCACCATCAACGATCAAATTTATGGCAACCCTGAGGATGATGAGTATGGGGATATGGGAACAAAAAATGAAACCCGCTTCAAATTGAATCAACTCGTCGGACGTGAGGGCTTCAAGTTTCGCTACGAATATGACTTTGGCGACAGTTGGCTGCATGACTTGATTGTCGAAAAAATCCTGCTAACAGAAGAGGGCGTGCGTTATCCAGTTTGTATTGCGGGCAAGCGCGCCTGTCCGCCCGAAGATTCAGGCGGCGTTGGGGGATATGAGGAGATTTTAGAAGCGAGAGCCAATCCCAAACATCCCCAGCACAGAGAGTACAAGGAATGGATTGGCGAAAATTTCGACCCCGAGCGCTTCGATCTAAATGAAGTGAATGAAAGACTGCGTCATCCACGCAAGAGCAGGGAAACAGATGAGCAGGATTTTTATCAGCCCGTGAAAGTTGACAGTCTATCTGCTGGGAAGATAGCGGCTTGGGAGAATGGGCTGACCAAAGATCAACTTGCCTCGGCTGACTCGCTGGCTGTGCGGCGGGATATGGTTACGTTTTTGAATTATTTGAAAAATAATCGCGTTGTCGGCACACAGTCCACTGGGAATCTGCCGCTTAAAGATGTGCGCGCTGTTTGCGCCAAATTCGTCAACCCGCCTGTGCTCGATGAAAAACATGGAGACAAGGTTTATAAACTACACAGTGAAGATGATGTCTGGCAGTTGTCTTTCCTCCATACACTTGCTAATACAAGTATGCTTGCGGTTGGCGGGCAAGCTCGTATCTGGAAGATAACGCAAGAAGGTGAGTTCTTTTTGAATTTCACCGACCCGATTCAGATTAGTTTCATGCTTTCCGCCTGGTGGCATCTGATGGACTGGAGGATGGCGTTTCCCGTCTCGGGCTTGAGTCGAGGCTTGCCGAGCGATTTCAATAAAATCACTCTGAAGAGCCTGCTGGAATTACCCGTTGGCAAATCAATCTCCTACGAACCGTTCGCCGATCAATTGATCAAAGAGACGCGCTTTACCTGGCCCAGCTCCGATCAAACTTTTGTGAACAGCACCATGCGCTCTGCCATTGCGCGCATGGTGCTATACCCCTTGGCTGATTTTGGCATCCTTGAGTACGAGAACAAAGAAAGAACAAGCGATGGGTACAAGTCAAAGTATCTTGCTGAAATTCGTTTGACATTGTTTGGAAAAGGGTTGCTGGAAACCTTGTAACATGGACTTGAAAGTCTTCATCACCAACAGAGATTCAACCTGTGATGAATGCGGCGAGCATTTGGGACATGGCGCCTGGATCACGCTGGTCGAGGGCACAGGAGCGCTCTGTCTTTCGTGCGCCGATTTGGATCATCTCGTTTTCCTCCCATCAGGCGACGCGGCGCTGACCCGACGCTCAGACAAGTATTCCACATTATCAGCAGTCGTCTTGAAATGGAGCCGCGCCCGCAAACGCTACGAGCGGCAAGGGCTGTTGGTGGAAGAGGCCGCACTCCAGCGCGCCGAGCAGGAATGTTTGGATGACGCCGAATTGCGCGCCCGCCAAAGTGAGCGTGTGGCTGAGCGCCGCGTGGAACTTGACCAGGAGTATGTGTCGCGCTTTGCAGAACGGGTGCGCGAGTTGTTTCCCAATTGTCCCGCTGGACGCGAACAAATTATTGCCGAACATGCCTGCCAAAAATACAGCGGACGGGTGGGACGTTCCGCGGATGCAAAGAACCTGGATGAGAAATCCATTTTGCTGGCGGTCGTTGCCCACATCCGTCATGCCGAGACGAATTACGATGAATTTCTGGCGCAGGGCTTCAATCGTTTGCTGGCGCGTGATGGGGTGAAAGATGAGATTGATAAGGTTTTGGTAATTTGGAAGTGAACGGTGAAATAACGATGGTAAGACCATCAAGCTGAGGATTCGAAAACTGCAGGCTCTTCAAATTCCAAATTCGTTGAATGATAATAATGATACACTACCTGCAAGATCAAGGAAGAGAATAAGCCATGTCTGCTCATACCGCTACTGCCCAAGCTTTTCCGAATATTGCTTTGGCTATGTAATCGCAAGGGAACACAATCCTTGGCTTCTGCTAGGCTGATGCCCATGTATGGGGATTCTCAAAGGGCAAGTTATACAAACAATTACGTTTCCTGCTTACAGGAGCGTAGTTGTTCAGAAAATAATATCATCCATGAATCTTGTGGGGCAGGGATGAACACAATCAGACATATTTTTCGTGCTCTTTTAAAGGCAAAAAGATGATTTTGGGGTATTACTTCAGTCTGGTCGTCAGTTGCCGCTTGCATTCTCTTCCAAGGTCGGCTTGGTGGTCAACCGTACCGAACTACTCTTTAGGCTAGAATCTGCAAAAGGTGATGTGCGCTGAACCAAGAAAGGATAATGCTGTGTGGGAGAATCTAGCATGAAGACCGTTGGAATCATTGGCGGTATCGGACCGGAATCGACCATAGTTTATTACCGGTTGATCGTTGCTTCCTATCGTAAACATAAACAGGATTGCAGTTACCCATCCATTCTGATCAACAGCATCAACCTGACAGAGATGCTGGGATTGATCGGGTCAGACCAATTAGCTGAAGTCGCTGAGTATTTGGCAGATGAGGTGCAGAAATTGGCAGAGACTGGTGCGGCGGATTGATCACGTCGCGTAAGACAAGCAGGGCCGCGTGAGCGTTTGGATATGTTGCTTTCCATGTGTCAGATAGCTGAAACATATAATGTTCCGAATTCTTAATAAGATATTAACTCCACAACACCTCTAATTTTCGTCTCGAGCTCCTTTTGATGAGCTATCGGTCGCTTTTGTGTGCAGGTTCAAGAAACTACTCTATTCCGCTTTCTAGCTGAGGTGGTTGATCGGTTAATAACCCTATCAGATGTTCTAATAGTTCGTCGTACTCTTGTTGATATTCTGGTACTTGGATTTGTAGGGGACGGAAGAATAACCCGCGTTCGCGAATATAGATAGTATCACCTAAACGTTTATGCCACATCATGTTGACGATTGATGGAAGCATTTCGCGCGGTGCTATATCTTTATTTCTTTCGTTTACGCAATATCGGAATGAGCCAAGGATTATGTCGATTGCCGACATCGCATGCGAAGCGCCTATCGAGGATGTTGCAAACAGATGAATATGTTCTAACCGCTGGCTATTCCCGTTTGGATAAATAAGACCCGTCCCAAATTTTTCTTGCAAATATTGATGACCATTCTCGAAAGGTAACCTGTCTACAATACATACACCACTACTGTCTTCTTCACCCAGAAAACGATCAAAAGCCCTAATGATTGTATTTGCTCCCCAACTTACAAGTTCTTCTAACGTTCGATTTTGGGCAATTTGATGAAGCGTTAGACATGCTGAGAATTTGAGATTAAGTTTAGCGCACCCCTCAAGCACGGCCTTCTTTGCCATCTTGAATCCATCAGAAGACACTTGCTCTGGTCTTGATGATGGTGCGAACTTGAATTCATCGTCGGGCTTATATCCATATTCATTACGAATATCTTCGATCAAGCTATGTATAGCGGCCAAACTTTCTGCTGGAACAAACACACCCCCCGTAGATAAAAAACAGACTCGAGTCGGATGGCTGTTGGTTAGTCTCGTCAGTGAAAAGAAAATAAACCATATTTATTGAAACGTAATCTCTTCAACGCTCCAGCTTTCCTCGCCCATCAACCTTTTTCAGCCCGATATGGCGCTTGTTGTTCAATCTCGCCCACATACTCCGGCAAATTCTTATGTCCCAGCATCTGGCGGATGGCTTGGATCTCGCCGATGTGATACCAATAATGATACGTTGTTCGTCGCATGGCGGAGCCAACGGATTGACCAATGGATTTTCCATCCCGTAACAGATCAGCCAGCAAGCCTTCGGTCGTCAGCGAGTCAAGGAACGGGTCAACGGCTTTGGTAATGGTGTGCCAAATCTCAAGCATTTCTTTAAATGACGGTGTGCTCATTGGAGCACCAAAAGCGTACATCTCATTTAATTTTGGATAAAGGACTTTGCCGCTGGCGCGGTCGAGAAAATATCTTTGCTCCTGCCATGCCAGATGTCCCACCATCCAACTGATGCAATTCATAGGTCCAAAGTGTTTGCTGCCATCTTCTTCGGACACGCCTTCGAGTCCGAGCAGCCATTCGCTGCGTGTAAAACGGAGTTGGTCAACTAATGGATGAGCCATATCATTTTCCTTTTCAATTGTCGTTGCGAGGAGCCCCGTAGTGGCGACGCGGCAATCTCCTGTTAGCTGGGATTGCCACGCGCTCTGCGAGCGCTCGCAATGACATGCTCATTGAAACGTGATCTCTTCGACTCGCCAGCTTTCCTCGCCCATCAACTTTTGCAGGCGCGCCAGCATTTCGGGGCAGACGCGCGTCGACTCGCCGGGAAAGTCCATCAGATAGCCCTTGCCGTTCTCGAAGATCTGGAACGAAAATTTATCGCGGCCGTGGAAAGAGATCAGCGTGCCGTAAATGGTTTTGATGCGGCGCTTATCGCGCTCGTGATCGCCCGTTGACCTCAGCAGAACCGTGATCTGCTTCGGCGGATGCTTCTGGTCGTTCTCTTCCTTCGCAAGCGGGACATACAGCGACGGAGGCATACGCGATGAGTTCGCTATCGGACGCGGCTCGACGTGAGTCACGACCAGGTCCTGACTCAGCGCCTCACGCGCACCTTCAACCGGCTCCCGTTCTTCGACTTCTGATTCGGCTTTGGCCTTTTCCACCAAATCTCTCGGTGCGACAGGTTTGTTGTCAACCTTCGGCTCTGGCCGCGCGGCGATGATCTCGTTCTCAAACGACGGCTGCCAGTCATCAGGGAAATTATCCGGCGGAGGTGGCATGGTGTTGTCGTTCCACTCTTCGGCGGGGGCGGGCTTTGCCGCATAAGTCGCGGGCGCTTCGGCAACTTGTCGCGCAGGTTTGTTGTAGGTCGGACTTGCAGTCCGACTTGCGGGTTGAGGCACGGGACGCGGCATGGCTTTTGAAGCGGGAGCCGCTTCTGGCGCGGATGGACGCGTCGCTTCGTCTAATGAAACCAACATTTTTAATTCAGTCCGCACAGCATCCACCAAAATTTTTGGCGGCGTGGACTGCGCGTCGATCTTGCCTTCGATGATGACGATCTGTCCAACGGTCAGCACGGCTTGATAATCTTTCCATGTGCGCGGGAAGAGCACGAGGTCCATGTTGCCTTGAATATCTTCGAGCGTGACGAAGCCCATCGGCTTGCCCGCTTTGGTTTGATACGGGCGGACGCTGGTGACCAGCCCGGCCACGCGCACTTTTTCTTCGTGCTGCGCTTCGCCGAGCTGTCCCGAAAAATAACTGACGATCGTTGCAAGCTGGGCCTGATACGGCGTGAGCGGATGGTCGGAAATGTAGAGGCCGATCAACTCGCGCTCCCAGTTGAGCATTTCGCGCTTATCGACATTTTTCACATCGGGCAAATGGATTTCTTCGACGACGCCAGTGCTCGTTCCGAACAGCGACATTTGTCCGGCTTCGGCGGCGCGGAAATGATTACTGCTTATTGCGGCGATGCGGTCGAGCGAGGCCAACAACGCGGCGCGGTTGCCGAACGAATCCATTGCACCGACTTTGATCAAACATTCGAGCGAGCGCTTGCCAACCGAGCGCAGATCGACGCGGCGCGCGAAATCGTTGAGGTCAATAAATTTTCCATCCTTGCGTGCTTCGACAATTAATTCCACCGCGTTCTGCCCTACGTTCTTGATCGCGCCGAGTCCAAAGCGGATTTGTGGTTGGGTTTGCTCTGGAGTGTAGGTCACGTTTAAAACGTGACCTACGGGAGCATCTTCGATCTCAAAATCCCAGACGGAGAAGTTGATGTCCGGCGAGAGCACGGGCACGCCCATCGTGCGCGCATCGGCTACATAATATGCAACCTTTTCCGTGATGCCCGCCGAGGCCGAAAGCAAAGCCGTCATGTATTCGGCGGTGTAATGCATTTTGAGATAGGCTGTCTGCACCGCGATCACGCCGTAATCTGCTGCATGACTTTTATTGAACCCGTAACGCGCGAATTCTTCCCAGTCTGAATAAATGCTTTCGGCAATATCTTTGACCATGCCGTTCTTGGTCGCGCCGTCCACGAATTTTTTGCGGTGCTTCTCGATGTCTTCTTTCTTTTTCTTCGAGATGGCTTTTCGCAATTCATCCGATTCAGAAGGCGTGTATCCCGCCAACTCAACAGCGGCGCGCATCAACTGTTCCTGATAAACCGGAATGCCGTAGGTTGATTCAAAGATCGGTTTGAGCGATGGATGCCGGTATTCAACTTCGGCCTCGCCGTGCATGCGCGCAATGTAATCGGGAATGAATGCCATCGGGCCGGGACGATAGAGGGCTACCATGGCAATGATGTTATCCAGCGTCTTCGGCTTCATCTGAACCAGATAGCGTGTCATTCCTCCCCCTTCCACCTGGAAGACACCCGCGGTTTGTCCGTTGCCCATTAACTCGAACGACTTCTCATCGTTGAGCGGAATATTGTCGAGGTCGAATTTTACGCCGTGCCGTTTCTCGATCATGTCACAGGCGCGTGCCATTACCGATAATGTGATCAGGCCGAGGAAGTCCACCTTCAACATGCCGAGCGAATCGAGGATGCCCATTTCAAATTGTGTCACTGTCTTGATGGGCGTCTCTTCCGAACCGGAGGTCGGGCGGTGCAGAGGCAGGTATTCAAGCAAAGGTTTGTCGGAGATGACCACGCCTGCCGCGTGCGTCCCGGCATTGCGGACGGTGCCTTCCATTTTTGCGGCGACGTCGATCAGTTCGTGCAAGTGCGGCGTCGTGTCGTAAATTTTCTTGAACTCGGTGATCTCCATCGCGTCGGTCATGGTTGTTG
>JAKAMM010000054.1 GCA_021812905.1 Chloroflexota bacterium
CGTCAAATAAACATTGAAGGCGATCAACGGAGAGCGTGCGCCGATGACAGTTGCACCGGCGGGTCCCATTTTTGCGGGACCATAATCGGGCTTGCGATCAGGATTGGCCTGGATCTCGGCCTTGATGCCTTCGTATTGACCCTTGCGGACATTTTCCAAATTTGTTCGTTCGGGACGTGAGGCGGCCTGCTCGTACAAATAGACCGGGATCTGCAGCTCGCGGCCCACCCGCTCGCCCAAACGTTTCGCCATTTGGACGCATTCATCCATGCTGACGCCTGAGATCGGGACGAACGGCACGACGTCGGTTGCGCCCATGCGCGGATGCGCGCCGGTGTGCTTGTTCAGGTCGATAAGTTCAGACGCGGTTTGAATGGCGCGAAAGGCGGCCTCTTCGACGGCTTCGGGCGGCCCGGCGTATGTGACGACCGTGCGATTGTGATCGAGGTCGGACGAACGATCCAGCAGGCGCGCACCTTCAACAGATGTGATGGCCGCCACGATCTGGTCCACGATCTCGGGTCGGCGTGCTTCAGAAAAATTCGGGATACATTCGACAAGTTGTGTCATAGGATTTTTTGGAATGGTTGAATTAAAGGATAGGGTGATTATACTTTGAGTTGAGAACATCAAGCAATTTTAGAAACTGTAGTATGCACGCACACCTGTCCTGCCGTCTCGCACCGGCGTGCTCGCGGCACGAACGGTGGCGGGCGGTGCCAGGGAAACATGTCAGGCAAGTTGCTCCTTGCGCCGTCCTCGGCGCAAGATTTACCTTGAAAACGCCGCCGGGGACGGCGGGCTGGAGCACAAGTTACTGACAAACTTTGAGTGTTCCCAAACTGTTTGTGGCAACCGAACAATCCCCAAGATCGTCCGGGGTTATTATCAAAACAGCAATGAGACAGATATTGTCAAATATCATAAATAAACTTATAGTTAGGATATTTTATGTAAACAGATTGCAGGTTTTCCTCCGCCCACAAAATAGAGAAATGCCGAGCGCAAACGGGTGGTCGTAGTTGAACAGATGGGAGCAGGTATGGACCCGAAGAATGCATTTCGCTTCGCATGGCAACCCTATGTCGTTGCCATATCCTTAATCGCCGTAGCCGCCGCCCTGAGGCTATGGCCACTGCAGGCGCTTGGAGTGCGCCTAGCCTGGCTGACGTTCTATCCGACTGTAATGATCGTTGCACTCTATGGTGGCTTTTCTGCTGGCTTGTTGGGGACATTTCTCTCCTGTCTTACTGTATGGTTACTATTACCAGTATTCGTTGCCCAACCCTTCATCAAAGATTCCGCTGATTGGTTGGGCATGGCTGTCTTCTTCATAACTTGCACGATGATCTCCGGCGTCACTGAGGCGATGCATCGCGCCCGCGCACGGGAGAAGCAGACCAAGGAGTGGCTCGGAGCCGCCAACAAAGAATTGGAAGCTGCCAATAAAGAACTGGAAATTACCAACAAAGAGCTCGCAGCCGCCAACAAGGAATTGGAGGCCTTCTCGTACTCGGTCTCGCACGACTTGCGCGCGCCGCTGCGCGCCATAGACGGATTTTCGCGTATCCTGATGGAAGAGCACGCGCCGCAACTCGCTCCCGAAGCCCGGCGCTATTTAAATTTGGTGCGCGACAACACCCGGCAAATGGGAAACCTGGTGGACGATCTGCTTGCTTTCTCGCGCCTCAGCCGCCAGGAACCCAGGAAACAATCTGTGAAAACGACTGCTCTCGTTCGCCAGGCACTTGAAGAATTGGGCACAGAGACGAAAGGACGACGGGTTGAGTTCATGAACGACGAATTGCCCGAATGCCAGGCCGATCCGAACTTGCTGAAACAGGTCTGGATCAACCTGCTGTCCAACGCGCTCAAGTACACGCGCAAACGTGAGGCAACGCGTATTGAAATTGGGTGGAAAAAGGAAAACGACGAACAGGTATTTTTCGTCAAGGACAACGGCGTCGGCTTCGATATGCAGTACGCGGGCAAACTTTTCGGCATCTTTCAACGCTTGCACCGCGCCGAAGATTACGAAGGCACCGGGGTGGGGCTGGCGATTGTGCAGCGAATTGTCCATCGGCACGGCGGACGTGTGTGGGCGGAGGGTCAGGTGGACGATGGCGCCACGTTTTATTTCTCGCTGCCCTTTGTTGAACCCGAAGCGCCTGCGCCGCTCATCGAGAAAGTGGATGAAGTAGCGGAACGCGCCCGGGAATTGATCTGATCAGTAATAGGAGACAACCATGTTTCAAATCACACACTTGATCAGCACACTCTTTTCCATCGCCTCAGCGGCAATTTACGGTTACGTGGCCGCACGCCTGCACCAGCGGACAATTTCCGATCCGGCTGCGCGCCTAGCCTGGCAATTGTTCGGTCTTTGGTGGTACTCTCTCGCCGCCACGACGCTGGTGGGCGGTATCCTGCATTTGCTCGGCGCGTTTAATCTTGTCTCACTTCCGTTCTTTGTTGCGCTGACGTATATCAACATCCTGCTTATCTGCATCGCGCTGTGGGGACTGCTCTACTATCTCGTCTATCTCTTCACGGGCAGCCAGCGCTTCCTGGTCCCGCTCACGGTTTTTTACATCCTCTATTACGTCTTGCTGGTTTACCTCATCACCGCGAGTGATCCGATCGGTGTGGAAATCACACGCTGGACCACTCAACTTGTTTACACTCACCCGCTCACGGGTCCTTTTTTTGCGCTGGCGCTCGTCCTGCTCGTGTTCCCGCAGATTCTGGCTTCGCTGGCGTATTTCACGCTTTTTTTCCGCGTGCGCGAGGCGACACAGCGTTATCGTGTTCTGCTCGTCTCGTGGTGCATCATTCTTTGGTTCGGCAGCGCGTTTGTGGCCTCGGTGGCAGGTTTGTCCCGCGAAGATTGGTGGCAGATCCTCAGCCGCTTGATCGGGCTGGGCGCAGCGCTGGGGATTTTGTGCGCGTATCTCCCGCCGGGGATCATCCGGCGCAGATTTGGAATTACATCCATTGCGGAGCAAATGCAAGCATAGAGCCAAACGGGGTCTTCTCGTTTTGCTCGACAACCATCAAGTAACAAGGAGGCAGTCATGAACGATAGACCCATCGAAATTCTGCTGGTTGAAGATAATCCCAACGATGTCGAACTGGCGCTGCACGCCCTGAAGAAGAACAACATTGCCAATCGTATTGAAGTCGTGCGCGACGGCGCTGAGGCGCTCGACTTTATCTTTTGCACCGGCGCGTATGCGTCGCGTAATATTGACCATGCTCCCAAAGTTATCCTGCTCGACCTGAAATTGCCCAAAGTGGACGGGCTGGAGGTGCTGAGGCAAATCAAAGCCGACCCGCGCACGCGGGCGATCCCAGTGGTGGTGCTGACCTCCTCGCGCGAGGAGCGCGACATCGTCGAGAGTTACAACCTGGGCGTCAACAGTTACATCGTCAAGCCGGTGGACTTCGAGCAATTCACCGAAGCCGTGCGGCAGTTGGGGCTTTATTGGCTCCTTCTCAATCAGCCGCCAGTGATCTGACGCAAAGCGCGCCCTGTACCTTTTGCAGGAGCGCGGCTTGGGCGTTCCGTTCATTATCGTCACTGGCTCGATCAGCGAAGAAGTGGCCGTGGAATGTATGAAGCAGGGTGCGGCTGACTACCCGCTCAAGGATCGGCGGGCGCAGATGGCTTCATCAGTAAAGCGAAACTGGGAACGCAGTTGATCCCGCAGATCCGCACATTGCTCGGTGGCAATGCTGCCGACGCGGAAAAGGAAGGAGCAAAGGAATGAACAAATCATCCCCTCGTCTTGCTGGTTGGCTCAGATGGATTTTGAAAGCAAGTGTTGCCGTGATCTTTGTCTTCCCTGTCGCGTGCGGCCCGACCGCAACGCCCGCACCGCCGGTCACACTGCGTATTGGAATCTTTCCGGTGCAGGATTGCCTGCCTTATTTTGTCATGCAGGAGCAAGGGTTCGACAAACAAAATGGCATTCAGTTCGTAGAGACGACTTATACGGATGGGAACGCGATCATCAAGGCAATGCAGACCGATTCGTTGGACATGGGCCCATCGGTCGGCAGCATACCAGTTCTTTCCGCAGCCGAGCGCGGTCTGATCCCGGGCACGGTGGTGCCGGTGGCTGCCAACAGCTTCTCCGATTCCACTCATCCGAGCGTCGCTGTCCTGGTTGGTCGTTCCATTAACAACTGGAAAGATCTGGAAGGGCAATTGATTGGCGTTCCCTCGCTGACCTCCCTGCATGGTACTGCCATGAAGGGACGCCTGAAACAGGAGGGCGTACATGACTACACCCTCGTGCAGATTTCCATTCCCAATCTGGGGTTGGCTGTAGCCGGTGGAAATGTGGCAGCAGCCTCCATGCAAGAACCCTACCTGACTCAATCGTTGCTGCGAGGCGATGGAAAACTGCTGGGTTGGATCATCGGCGGGCCCCCCTTCGAGCGCATGGAGTTCACAATGATTGTCTTCAGTGCTGCTTTCTACCGAAACAACCCGACAGCAGTCAAAGCGTATCTGCGCGCTCACCTACAGGCAGTCCAATGGATCAACCAGCACCCGGCCGAGGCCCGCTCCATTCTCACCAAACGACTGGGGCTCAGCGAAGAGGTCGGCCAGAAGGTCACTCTGCCGTACTGGCCTCTGGATGCGCGCAACGACCCGGCTTTGTTGAACAGTATGCAGCCCCTCTTGGTGGAGATTGGCACACTCAAAGCGCCGATCCCAGCCAGCCAACTGTACGACGAGACTTTGCTCGATCAAGTTCTGGCGGAGAAGCGGTAGGAGGCATAAATGCGCGGACTCAAATTGTCGGTCAAGTTGCCGTTACTGTTTTTGCTGACAACGGCGTTGGCCGCCATCGCCGCTGTCTGGCTGGCAGTTTCCGTTGGCGGCGACATTCTGAAGGCGCAAGCGCTGGCAGCCAACACCAACAGCGTTCAGGCGTATGCCAGTGCCATCAGTCTCTATCTGGACAATGCGCGCTCGGAACTGGAGACCACGTCCGACCTGCCGGCAATCACGGACTTTAGTTCAGCCCAGTCGGTTGACCCGGCATTGCACGGACTGCCGACTAGCATGGACGCGCCCAAGCGCAACGTCGCCGCGCTGATCATGGAACATTCAAATATCTTTGAGTACGTTATGCTCCTGCGAGCCGACGGTTCCGCCTATCTGCTCGAGCCGTACGATTTGCAGGTCAAATTGTCGCGTCCCGACCTGGCTTTCACCACCTGGTATAAAGAGGTGATGAGTACCGGCAAAACGGTCGTGAGCGATCTGCATATCTCCACCGCCACCCAGCGACCGACAGTCGTGATCGCCACACCTGTGTTTGGCCCTTCGACCGGCTCAGGGCAGGCTGGGCAGATCATCGGGGTGTGGGCGGGTGGGCTCAAACTGGATCAACTTTCCCAAGTCGGCCGCGGCGGGCTTGCGAGCGGAACGTCCCAGCGCTACGGCTACGTTACCGATGGGCGTGGACTGGTCATCGGCCATCAAGCCTCGTCGAAGTACGTACAAGATCAGACCGACTTTAGTTTGGTGCCGCCGGTGCGCGCCGCGCTGGCCGGGCAGCAAGGCGAGGATCAATTCGTTGACCCGATTGACGGCGCGGAGAAACTGGCCGCGTATATGCCTCTGCCCGGCACAAAGTGGGCAGTCGTGTACGAAGTGCCCACGCAGGTTGCCTTTGCGCCGATCCTTGATCTGGCGCGCGCCATGGGGCTGGTCGTCGTAGGAGCAGCTGTTCTGATCATCCTAGCCAGCGTGGTAATCTCACGTCAGATCACCATGCCGCTCGGGCAACTTGCCACCACAGCAAAAGCCATTGGCGCTGGCGATTTGACGCGGCGCAGCGAGGTGCGGACGGGAGACGAGCTAGGTACGTTAGCCGACGAATTCAACCGGATGGCAGGCGCACTCCAGGCGCGGCAGGAGGAGACCGAGCAGGCGGCGGAGTCGCTGCGCGAGTCGGAGCAACGGATGCGGACGTTGCTGGAAAGCGTGCCCGTCGGCATTTCGATCAGCACGCCGGAAGGAAACGTCCCTGAGGTCAATCCCACTTTGTGGAAGTTGTTTGGCTATTCTTCGAGGGAGGAGTTCATCCAGGTACCTGCGGCGGCTCTCTATGCCGACCCCGAAGACAGACAGCGCGTCGTCGTGCTGCTTGAGAAGGGTCTGGCCAGAAATATCGAGATGCAATTCAGACGCAAGGATGGGACGGTCTTCTGGGGGACTTTTACTTCGAATGTCTTGAAAACGGCAAAAGGCGGAACCCAGTTCATCAACGCTTTACAGGACATCACCGAGCGCAGGCGAGTTGAGGAAATTACCAAACTTGAAGAAGCCCGGCTAAGAAGTGTGTTGAAAATCTCACAGCATTCATCTACTTCGATGCGGGAATTGTTGGACATTGCGTTGGATGAAGCCATTGCCCTATCGGGGAGTAAACTTGGCTATCTTTACTACTATAATGAAGATACAAGGGAGTTCACGTTACATGCGTGGTCAAGGGATGTTATGAAAGAGTGTACAATCCAGGAGCCACAGACCATTTATCAACTTGAGAAGACCGGCATATGGGGCGAAGCGGTCAGACAACGTAAAGCTATTGTCGTAAACGATTTCAGTGCACCGCATCCTTTGAAGAAAGGTTATCCCGATGGGCATGCAAACCTATTTCGATATTTTACAATTCCCGTGTTCAGCGAAAGCAGGATAGTAACAGTTGTCGGTATTGCCAATAAGCCAACCGACTACACTGAGGCAGATGTAAATCAACTAACGTTCATGATGGATTCTGTTTGGAAGATCATCGAACGTAAGCAAGCAGAAGATGAAATCCGACGATTGAACGAAGAACTGGAAGGACGCGTGATCGAACGCACGTCCCAACTGGAAGCCGCCAATAAGGAACTCGAAGCCTTTTCCTACACGGTCTCGCACGACCTGCGCGCACCGCTGCGCGCGATTGACGGCTTTTCGCGCGTCTTGTTGGAGAAATACATAACACAGCTTTCGCCGGATGCCCAGCGATACCAGCGCATGGTGCGTGACAACACGCAGCAGATGGGCCGCCTGATAGACGACTTGCTCGTGTTCTCGCGTTTGAGCCGACAGCCGCTAAAAATCCAACTTGTGGCGCCGGTCGACTTGGTGCGGCAGGCGCTTCAAGGTTTGCAACCGGAGCAGGAAGAGCGACAGATTGAAATCACAATGGGTGATTTGCCGCCCTGCCAGGCCGACCCGGCACTGCTCAAGCAAGTCTGGATCAACCTGATTGCCAATGCGCTCAAGTACACCCGGAAGCGCGAAGTGGCGCGCATTGAAATTGGCACAATCTCCATTTCAGATTTCAAATTCCAGGTCGCAGATTCGATTCCCGACCAGCTTAAATCTGAAATCCAAGATCTAAAATCCGAAATCTATTTCGTGCGCGACAACGGCGTGGGCTTTGATATGCAATACGCGGACAAACTCTTCGGCGTCTTTCAGCGGCTACACCGCGCCGAGGACTACGAGGGCACCGGCGTTGGGCTGGCCATCGTCCAGCGCATCATCCGCCGCCACGGCGGATATGCTTGGGCCGAGGCCGAAGTTGAGAAAGGAGCGACGTTCTATTTCACCTTGCCGTAACAGTCACCTGACAAATGCCCAGCCACTTATTTACCGGAAGAGATATAGAAAAAAGGAGAGAACCGCAATGAACGACAAACCCGTAGAAATCCTGCTGGTCGAGGACAACCCTAACGATGTGGAACTGACTTTGCTCGCGTTGCAGGAAAACAACCTCACCAATCCAGTCCACGTGGTACGCGATGGCGCCGAAGCGCTGGAATTTATTTTTGCGGCTGGCGCGTATGCGGATCGCGAAATCAACAACGTTCCCAAAGTGATCCTGCTCGACCTGAAATTGCCCAAAGTGGACGGGCTGGAGGTGCTGAGGCAAATCAAAGCCGATCCGCGCACGCGGGCGATCCCAGTGGTGGTGCTCACCTCGTCGCGCGAGGAGCGTGACATTGTCGAGAGTTACCGGCTGGGTGTCAACAGTTACATCACCAAGCCGGTGGACTTTGAGCAGTTCACTGAGTCTGTCCGCCAACTAGGCATGTACTGGTTGCTGCTCAACCAGCCGCCGGTGATTTGAAATGTCAGGCTGCTGAGCTTATCACAAAAAAAGAAAGGAAGGTAAAAAAGATGGCCGCTAAGACCAACCAAGAAAATCCGGGGGCGAAGCGCCCCAAGGGCGATGATCAGGCCTCCCAGTACGCGCGGAGTCTGATCGAAGCGAGTCTTGACCCGCTGGTCACGATCAGCCCGGAAGGCAAGATCACCGATGTCAACGAAGGCAGCATCAAGGTAACGGGGGTCGCCCGTGAGAAGCTGATCGGCACTGACTTCTCCAATTACTTCACCGAGCCGGAGAAGGCGCGCGAAGGCTACCAGCAGGTCTTCGCCAAGGGCTTCGTCACCGACTACCCGCTCACCATTCGCCACAAGGATGGACGGTTGACAGACGTGTTATACAACGCCTCGCTGTACAAGGACGTAGCCGGAAAAGTTCTCGGTGTGTTCGCGGCAGCCCGCGACGTGACGGCGCAGAAGCAGGCCTCCCAGTACGCGCGGAGTTTGATCGAAGCCAGCCTCGACCCGCTGGTCACGATTAGCCCGGAAGGCAAGATCACCGACGTCAACGAGGGCAGCATCAAGGTAACGGGGATCGCCCGTGAGAAGCTGATCGGCACCGACTTCTCCAATTACTTCACCGAGCCGGAGAAGGCGCGCACAGGTTACCTGGAGGTGTTCGAAAAAGGTTTCGTCACCGACTACCCGCTCACCATTCGCCACAAGGACGGCAAGCTGACCGAC
>JAKAMM010000055.1 GCA_021812905.1 Chloroflexota bacterium
CGCAAGGGTATAACTACGATCAAGCCAATCAGTGTTGTGCAGCGCCTGCAACGGATCAAAATGGCTGCGTTACTCTCAACTTTGGCACTCGAGCATGCAGCGGTTAGATCAGGGGCGGGCGGCGCGTATGCCAGTCTGTTTCGCGCTCGTACGCCGCGCCTGCGCGCAGCACACATGATTCGTTCCAGGCGCGTGACACAATTTGCAACCCAATCGGCAGACCGTCCTTGCTAAATCCGCATGGAACGGAGAGGGCAGGCAGGCCGGTTAAATTGAACGGCGCAGTAAAACGCGTTAATCGCCGTGCTTGTTCAACGGCATCATTGCCTTCGATTAGCGGGGCAGTAATCGGCGTGGACGGCAGAAGCAGAAGATCGTATTGCTCGAAAAATATTTCCATGCGGCGTTTCATTTCAGTCTGAGTCCGCCGTGCCAGAATGTATTCCGTAGACGTGAAGTTGCGGCCGGCTTCCAGGCGCAGGCGCACGTCTGCGCCAAATTTTTCGGGGGCATCGGCCAACCGGTCACGATGAAAGGCTGCGCCGTCGGCGGGAGTCATGAGTCCATTGGCCTGCGCTGCCTGGCGCAGGAAAGACACATCCACGATCTCTATTTTTGCCCCCAGTTTCTCGAACACTTTGCTTGCTTGCTGGACGGCTTCCAAGACTTCCGCGTCGGCCTCTTCGATAAAACTGCCGACAGCCAATGCCGCACGCAAGCCTTTGATTCCATTTTCGATCTGTGCCAGATAATCATCCACTGGTTGGTTGACGCAGAACGGGTCATCTGCATCGTAGCCCGCGATCACTTGCAGGATCAGCGCCGCATCTTTGACCGAGCGAGTCAACGGGCCGACGTGATCCAGGTTCCACGAGAGGGGGAATACCCCGCGCACACTGACGCGTCCGAACGTTGGCTTGAGTCCGACTACGCCGCACAAGGAAGCCGGAATGCGGATCGAGCCGCCTGTGTCCGAACCGAGAGCGGCCAGCGACATGCCGGTTGCAACGGCGACAGCCGATCCGCCTGATGAACCGCCGGGGATGCGTGTTACATTCCATGGATTGCGTGTAATGCCGTAATGCGGGTTGACCGTTGTCACGCCGAGCGCAATCTCATGTGTGTTGGTTTTGCCCATGATGACCGCACCTGCATCCTTGAGCTTTTGAACTGCCACTGCATCTTCAGTTGGGACATAATCTTTGAAGAACAACGATCCGGCTGTGGTTCTGACGTCTTTGGTTTCAAAGAGATCCTTGACGGCAATCGGGATGCCTGTCAATTTTCCGGCTAATGGTTGACCGCTGACTGCTGTCGGTGGTGTCACTGTTACGAAGGCATTCAGCGAGGGGTTGAGTCGCTCGATTTGGCGGGAGCAGGCCTCGGTCAAGGAATGAGGCGGGAGCGTCCCATTTTTGAGAAGCCGGATGGCTTCGTGTACTGGGAGGAAATTTGGCTCTGTCATGCAATCCATTATAATTGCTGTCTATGTTCAAAAACCTTTCGTTGGGAAAAAAGTTTCAGATCTATCTGACATTGCTTGCGCTGGTGGGATTGGTATTTATCCTGCTTGCCACCTCAAAATATGGCGCGGGCGTTTCATCGGATGCGGGGCGCAATCTCTCCACTGCCGATAGTTTGCTGAATGGCAAAGGCTTCGTTGATTTTGCCGGTGCGCCGTTTGTTTTATGGCCGCCGCTTTATCCGTTTGTGATGGTGGGGCTGAGCCTGTTGACCAAGTGGAGCGTGTTTCAATCGGCGTGGTATTTGAATATAGCGCTATATGCCTTGAATATTTGGTTGTGCGGCTGGCTGCTTTATTTGATCTTCAAAGAGAAGCCGGTCTACGCCTGGCTTGGCGCGTTGATAATACTGCTTTCCCGCTCGACGCTCCGTATCTATGCCAACGTCGCTTCAGAACCGATGTTCGTGACTTTTATGTTGATCTTCTTCTTCGCCGCGGCGCAATATTTACAAAGCAATTCACCTCGAGCGTTGTGGCTGATGTTCATCATGGCCGGGCTGGGGACTTTTCAACGTTATCTCGGTGTGGTACTGTTTGGCGTGGGCGGGTTGGTCGTTCTTTACAGGGAAAATTGGCGCGGCGTGTGGCGCTCAATTCTTCCGGTCATTATTTCTGCATTGCCCATTGGCGCGTGGGCCTTGCTGCACAATATTCCAATCAGTGGCGCACCTTTTGGCCCGCGCGCTTTCGGCGATATGTTCCCCCTCCAGAACATTGACCTTTCATTGACAAAAATCCTGTGGTGGTTTATTCCGCGGCTTTCCTTTCTTGACCCGCTGCTCCTGCGACCCTGGATTGTCCTGATTGGCCTGATTTTATTTTTAGTCGCAATAAACAAAAAAACGGATTGGCTCAACTGGCTGAAGGAACTCTCCGGCATTTATATTTGGCCGGCCTTGCTGTTTTCAGTCGTTTACTTCTTCCTGTTGGCTTTTACTGTGATCACTGCCGATCACCTCGATCTGACATCGGATCGTTACTATGTCATTATTTACCCAATCGTTCTGGCGCTTCTGTTCATCACGCTTGATAAACTGGTATTCAGTCACATCAACTTCAACAACCATCTGGCGCATTATGCAGTGATTGCCCTTATCGGGTTGTGGTTTATTTATCCGCTTTATGCCATGCGGGGGTACCTGCGTCTTGCGCTGGCGCAGGGCGAGCCAAGCAATTACAACATTGCCAACTCGGCCTACTTCCGCGACATGGGTGTCGTCAAAGCCGCGCAGAAAATATTGGATGCCGACCCTTCGGCTGCTCTTTACAGCAATTACCTGAACATCGTCTGGTTCATTTACCAGCGCCCGGTCACAACGCTTCCTTTCGTGGACGCAAGCCTGTCGCGTGACCAACAGATTTCAGCCTTGCCCAAATTTTATCCAGCCTGGCCCGCGCAAAGTGGATACATCATCTGGTTTGAACCCAACCAGTATCATCACATTGCCACACCGAGTGAATTAGCAGCGATAGCGAATTTGAAATTGCTTTATCAGGATAAGACCGGAGAGATTTATTACGTCCAGGCGAAATCGCCGCAATAAAAAAGGTTGGAAGGAAAGAACCTTCCAACCTTTTTTATATCATGTCATTGCGAGGGGAGCTTTTCCCCAAAGCAATCTCCTCCTGGTTTTTGGGAGACTGCTTCGGGAAAAGCCCCTCGCAATGAATTGGAGTTTATTTAGAACAACCCGACCACTTTTCCGGTCTTCAGATCCAGATCGACATCATAAAACACGGGCCGGGTCGGCAGGCCGGGCATGGTGCTCATCTTTCCGAGCAGCGGATACAAGAATCCTGCGCCCACGGATGCACGCACTTCGCGCACCATGATGCGGAAGCCGGTCGGCGCGCCTTTGATGCTCACATCGGTAGTAAAGGAGAGATGCGTTTTTGCCATGCAGATCGGCAATTTGTCGAAGCCGAGCCGCGTGTAACGCGTGATCTGTTCTTCGGCTTCGGGGCTGTAGTCCACGCCGTCGGCACGATAGATTTCCTTCGCAATCGTCTCGATCTTTTCCTTGATGGTCAACTCCAGCGGATACAGGAATTTAAAGTCGGTCTTCTTCTCAGCGGCTTTGACTACGGCCTCGGCTAATTTCTTCGCGCCATTGCCGCCGTCTGCCCAATGCGTGGACACGACCGCGTCCATCGCGCCGAATTCGAGCGCGGACTTGCGGATCAGTTCCACTTCGGCGGGAGTATCTGTCGCGAAGGAGTTGACCGCCACAACTACGTTGACACCATACTTGAGCGCGTTCTCGATGTGACGTTGGAGATTCGGCAGACCTTTGCGAAGCAGGTCGAGATTTTCTTCGGTATATTCGGATGCGAGAGGTTTGCCAGCCACGACCTTTGGCCCGCCGCCGTGCATCTTGAGCGCGCGCACGGTTGCGACCATCACGACTACCTGCGGGATCAAGCCCGAATAGCGGCATTTGATGTCGAAGAACTTTTCCATGCCGATGTCCGCACCGAAACCGGATTCAGTCACAACGTAATCTGCCAGCTTGAGCGCGATCTTGTCAGCCAGGATCGAACTGTTTCCGTGCGCGATGTTGGCAAAGGGTCCAGCGTGAACGAAGGCGGGAGTTCCTTCGAGAGTCTGCATCAGGTTCGGTTTGATCGCATCCTTCATCAAAACGGTGACCGCGCCCGCCACGCCTAAATCTTCTGCGGTGACGGCTTCGCCGCGTTTGTTTGTGGCGACAACCATGTTACCGAAGCGTTCACGCATGTCTTCGATGCCGGTGGTCAACGCCAGTACAGCCATGATCTCGGATGCAACTGTGATGTCATAACCCGAAAGATGCTCGAAGCCTTTTTCGTCCGGGCCGAGGCCGACCTGGACTTGGCGCAACATGCGGTCGTTGATGTCAATCACGCGCCGCCAGGTGATGGTGGCCGGATCAATATCCAGTCGCGCAAAGAGTGTGCGTTCTTCGGGCGTCAGTTCATTGGGATCGGTTTTGCTGATCCCAAGTTTCTTTAATCGGCGCAGCATCGTCGGAGAAAATCTGCGATTGCCTTTTTTATCAGGTGGGCAGAGCGCGTCGAACATTTTGGTGTCGTCCTGCTGGGATTCGTGCATCACGCGCGCATCCATCGCGGCTGCAACCAGGTTGTGTGCGGCGGTAATGGCGTGGATGTCACCCGTCAGGTGCAGATTGAAATCTTCCATCGGGACGACCTGCGAATATCCGCCACCGGCCGCGCCGCCTTTGATTCCAAAGGTCGGGCCCTGTGATGGCTGGCGAATGGCCGTGATGACTTTCTTGCCGAGATGCGCGCCAAGCGCCTGCGAAAGGCCGACGGTGGTCGTGGTCTTACCTTCGCCGAGAGGAGTGGGAGTAATGGCAGTCACGTCCACGTACTTGCCGTTCGGCTTGTTTTTCAAGCGTTCCAGGATTTCAAGTTTTACTTTGGCTTTGTATGGCCCATATAATTCAAGTTCATTCTCGCGAATGCCGAGTTCCGCGGCTGCTTGCATGATCGGTTTGAGTTTTGCGGCCTGCGCGATCTCGATGTCAGACGGAACCGGTCGCAGCAATTTCAATTTGGTCGGAACGAATCCGGTCACGGCTTTCTTGACGGCCGCTTTCTTTTTGGCGGGCACCGCTTTTTTTACGGCTGGTTTCTTCACAAAATTTTTAGCGACTGTCTTTTTTGATTTGGTTGCCATATTTTCTCCTTTGCTATTTACGTACCTTTTCAATAAAGCGGGATATTTTAGGCGGACGGAGCCCGCCTAAAACACTCCACACCCCTTCTTTTTGGGATGATGCTTATTTTCTTTGTAATTTTCGGTCATTTCCATTCTTAAGGCAATAGATTTCCATCCCTCGTTTAGTGTATTTTAATCACCCTGCGCCGCGATCAATGTGCCGGGTTGGGCTCCCAGCAATACCCTTTCAAGGTTTCCTGGTTCTTCACCCGAAAAAATTTGCACAGTCATTTCCGGTATCTCCTTGACTAGGCGCAACATTTCTTCGACCTTTGACTTCATTCCGCCTGTGACGTCTGCCCCGTGCGAGCCGCAGACTTTTCCGATCAGTGCGTTATAGGATTTTGGCGTAATCCTCCCGACCCGTTGGCGGCGCTCCGGGAAATCGGCCCAGACCGCGGCTTCGAGTCCCGCCAGCAAAATGCGACCGGGTTTTAATCGGTGCGCCAAATGAAACATCAGTATTTCTGTGGACAATACTGTCCCGCCTTTGATAGTATCAAAGATCATGTCGCCATAAATAACCGGGATAATCCCGGCCTCCAAAGCGCGTTCAAGCGGAGTCAGATCCCAGCGTGCGACGGCCCCGTTTTTTGAGATGACAGAAGCTGACGGCTGGATCGTCATTGAGAGGATGCCTGCCCGATGCAAAGCGTCCATGACGTGGCGATTGAGTTGCGAAGCGCGATACCAAACTTCGGAAAAGCCGATCCAATCTTTGCGATCTCTGATTTCCAAACCGGGGAAGTGTTCTTTAACGGCGAAATGCCCGAAGGAGCCGGAACCGTGTCCCAAAACGAGACGCAGATTCGGGTCCCGCGCAAGAGCCAATTTGATCTCGCTTGCAAGCGCGGCCAATTTGTCCGGTCGCACCGTGTATGGCGTTGTCTTATCTGTGATGAGCGATCCGCCGAGTTTGATAAATACGAGTTCAGTCATATCCCAATTTTACCCTGTCAATTAGCGATGCGGGGCTCGTGCTATAATCCCGCGCATGGATATTCATTCAGGCGTTATCGCCATCATGGTTATGGCAGCGCTCATTGCCATTGTCAGTTTGTGGCGCGGCGTCCGCACGCTTCAATCGGCACGCAAGATGACCTTTTATCGCCTGCGCCGTCAGCGCGAAGCGGGCGGCTGGCGGTTGTTCGGGCTGGCTGTTGTTTTGATTGGGTTGGCGTTCTGGTTGCCTTTATTTGGCGAGCCGATTGCGTATCAATATTTTCCGCCTTCACCCACGCCGTCTCTTACGCCCACCATTACGATTGTCCCGACCATTACGTTAACGCCCACGATTACACTGACTCCAACAATTACCGATACTCCCAATGTGACTGATACTCCCACAATCACGGCAACGCCTTATATACCTCTGGCGATGATGGCATTATTCCAAAGTTCGGTCACGCCCAACCCTGGAGCGGTTTTATCGCCACTTCTTTTTTCGACCAAGTTGGACAACTCGCAGGCAGCTGACCCAAATACGGTATTTCAGAATCCGGTCGGACACATGTACGCAGTTTTTTCTTATGACCAGATGTCACCCGGCGCGCAATGGACGGCGCTTTGGGTTCGCAACGGAGAGATCATCCATTATGAAACCAAACCCTGGGACGGTGCCACCGGAGGCTTTGGTTTTACAGATTGGAATCCCACGCCTGATCAATGGGTTCCAGGCATCTATGAAGTTCAGATTTTTGTCGGCCTCGATTGGAAAGTAGTGGGACGTTTTATCGTGCAGGGCCAACCGCCGACTGCCGTCCCGACTCTCACGCCGACTCTGACCAAAATACCGACCTTAACACTAACTCCATCGTTGACGCCCTCGCCGAGTTTCACGCCCAAGCCATCGAAAACACCTGTCCCTTCAGCAACCTTCACGCCGACTTCTACTCCGAAGCCTAGCGTTACTCCATCTCTGACGAGGACACCATGACGATGCCCGATCCATCTTTTCAAGATTACTATCCCGATCACATGGCGCACTGCTACGGCTGCGGGCGCTTGAATGAATTTGGTCATCAGATCAAAAGTTATTGGGATGGTGAAGAATCAGTCTGCCATTTTCAGCCGGGTCTGCATCACATTTCCATTCCCGGTTATGTTTATGGCGGGCTGTTGGCTTCGCTGATCGATTGTCACGGCACGGGCACTGCCGCCGCGGCGGGCTATCGCGCCGAGTCGCGCGGCATGGATACCGAGCCGCCTCTGCGTTACCTCACCGCCTCTTTGCATGTGGATTATCTCAAGCCCACACCGCTTGGTCCAACGCTTGAGATACGCGGCAAAGTCAAAGAAGTCAAAGGCCGCAAGGTTGTGATCGAGGAATGGATTATAGCAAACGGCGAAATAACGGTGCGCGGCGAATTGGTCGCAGTGCAAGTGCCCGACCAACTCGTGCAGGAACTTTTGCAGAAGCAAAATAATTTGTGGTAACTTACACGCCCAACCTTCTAACATCATTACCGGACGCACAACTCGACTTGCTCCGCCGCGTTGCGGACCAGGCGACCGTGCTTGGATTCCCCATTTACGTTGTCGGCGGCTTCGTCCGGGACCTCGTGCTGGGCCGCCCAGTCCTCGACTTTGATCTCGTCCTCGAAGGGGATGCCATCGCGCTGGGGCATTCCCTCGTTTCGAAGTTTGGCGGCAAGCTGACAGCGCATACAAAATTCAGAACCGCAAAATGGTTTCCCAACCTTTCAACCTTTCAACCTTCAAACCTCCCAACCTTTATCGATCTCATCTCCGCTCGCTCTGAAATCTATAAACATCCCGCCGCGCTGCCTACTGTCAAAATGGGGACGATTGCAGACGATATTCAGCGGCGTGACTTCACGATCAACGCACTCGCTGTCCGCTTGGACGGCGAATATTTCGGCGAACTGCGTGATGAACTCGATGGCTTGGACGACATAAAAAATGGCATCGTGCGAGTTTTGCATCCGCTCTCTTTTATGGATGATCCCACGCGCATATTCCGCGCAGTGCGATATGAGAAGCGTTATGATTTCAAGGTCGAGCCGCAAACGCTGGCTCTCATTCCAGAAGCGCTGCCATTTATCGCGAAACTCTCCGCCCAGCGTTTGCGCCATGAATTGGATTTGATCCTCGATGAACCGAACGCCGAGTCCATGCTGGCGCGGCTGGGCGATTTGGATTTACTGAATCCCATCCATCCCGCCCTGACCTGGGATGTCACAACCTGGGCGCGTTTTCAGTATAAAGTCAGTTCGCCTGATGAACGCTGGCTATTATGGTTGATGTCGCTTACCGAAACCGAGATCACATCTTTGAATGAGCGTTTGAAATTCACGGCATCGCTGTTGAAATCTCTTTATGCTTCATCAAAAATTTTTGCGGCCCTGCCTGCCTTCGCCGATTTGAAACCCAGCCAATGCGTCGAGCGGCTCGATGGAATGCCATTGCCCGCCGCCTCCGTCGCTGCCCTCGTCGCGCAGGGACAGTCTCGGCAAAACTTGGAGAAATATTTATCCGAGTGGCGACACATCAAACCGAAGACCACCGGCGATGATTTGAAAAGCCTTGGCATCGTGCCGGGTCCGAAGTATCA